>JAYSSX010000034.1:0-3728 GCA_043720315.1 Pseudobdellovibrionaceae bacterium
TATTTTGGATGCTTTCGCTAGTATGTTGCCATGGGAGTTTGCCGAGGGACTTAAGCGATTTGATTCTCTTTTTAACTTTAAACATACACACACAAAATAAAACAAGCCGCTGATAAGCGGCTCATTCTATTAAAATTTAATTCTTAATAAAAAAGTTTACTTAGTAAGTTCCCGCTACGCCCACATGAGTTACTAGAACACCTCGAGAACCAATTAAAGCTGGCGAAGTCACCACAAACTCTAAATGATCTACTCTTAATGAATAGTAATAGTCTAAATCAATTCTTCGAACACCACCTTCGCGTAAAGTTCCGGTCGCACGGTAAAGATCAACTCTTTGACCATCTACAAGAACCGCACTGGCTTCTCTAATATCTACTGGGTTTTTTAAAGCTCGGATAAGAACTTCATTAACTAATCGGCCGCCCACCTGTAATTCCACGCGATCAGTAATCAATTTTGGAGCTTGAACTTCGCCCAAAACGATCCAACGAGAGGTGTATTTTGGTCCTACTAGATAATCACGAATGATTAAATTAGCGCTAGACTGACTGTCTTGTTGATATTGTTCATACTGTTGCGAAGAATTTTGCTGCTGTAAAAAAGGCACTGTTTGTTGATTTTGATCTTGTTGCTGAAACTGATTCTGCTGCTGCTGTTGTTGCTGAACTTGCTGCTGCTGTTGAGCCTGGTTTTGTTGCTGTTGTTGGTAAGCATCACCCTTATCAGCGAATGCACCCAAACTCAAAAAAGTTACGATTAACATCAATGTTTTTTTCATTCTATTCTCCTTGGTTTATGTCAATGTTGACGCTAGTTGAATTAGCAAAGTTAATACCATCAACGGCCTACCACGAAAACCTTCAGAGAAGATTTCATTTTTATTGAAGGAAAAAATGTCGCATCGGTTTTACTTGGCCGTTGCGTTTTTCCCCAACGAATTATTTTTTGTTGGTATTAAGAATCAAAGTATCTTGAACGGCTTTGGTTTCAGTCTTATTCTGAGAACGGAATCCGCGAACTTTTTTATTCTGCGAATCCGGTCTATCTACTTGCTCGGTAAGGTCGACAGTGATGTCGCCAAAACACTTTACTTGGCAGGACAATCGACGCCCATCCAAGAAGTAACTTGTTCCTATGAGGTTAAGTTCTGCTTTATTCGGAGGGAGAATATTATGATCGCCGGATTGTATATAGACACGGCACTCGGCACAACTAGGCACCCCTTTGCAGATCGACTTAATCGCAATTCCATTTTCATGGCAAATATGCATCAAAGACTTGTTCGAGTTGCCCTCAAGTTCAATATTTTGCGGAATCAATTTTATTTTCATAACCCTACTTTATAAGTATCTTTCGAAAATTCTTTTTTCCATTTTTTAAAATGAAACTATCGCCTGCTTTTAATTCGATCTTAAACTGTTCGTCTTCTATTTTTTTAGACTCTATCTCTATTGCTCGACCTTTAATACTTCGGCGAGCTTCACTAGTTGACGGGGACAATCCACAATCCTTTAACAGCTGACAAATCCATATTGGATTTTTAAATTCTGGTGATTGTTTACCCAGTTCAATTTCAAATTCTTCGATAACATCAGGCAAACCTTTATCAACAAAAATCCGATTAAATTCTTCTTCGGCCGCAACTGCAGCCGCTGTCGAGTGGAATCGCGCAATCAGAATTTTTGCCAAATTTACTTTGGCAGCACGAGGATGAATTCCTCCCGACTTTAAATCCGATTTCAATTTTTCTATATCGGTTGCACGGAAATCTGTAAGCAACTGATAGTACTTGATCATCAATTCATCGGAAACGCGCATGGTTTTGCCAAACATGTCTTTAGGCGAATCCACGATGGCGATATAATTATCCAGACTTTTAGACATTTTATTAACGCCATCGGTACCTTCAAGAATGGGAACCGTCATAACACATTGCTGTTCGCTTAGGCCGTAAGACTTCTGCAATTCACGACCAACTAGTAAATTGAACTTTTGATCGGTACCACCGATTTCAAGGTCAGTATGTAAATGGACGGAATCATAACCTTGAAACAACGGATAGAGAATTTCATGAATGGAAATGGGAACTCCACCTTTATACCGTTTAGTGAAGTCATCACGCTCTAGAATTCGTGCGACGGTGTACTGAGCACTTAATTTGATAAAGTCGACAGGAGTCAGCTTTTGCAACCAATGGGAATTGTATACAATTTCAGTTTTCGTTTCATCCAACACTTTGAAAATTTGATAAGCATAGGTCTTTGCATTTTCAGCAATCACTTCAGCAGCTAAGGGCGGACGGGCCTCGTTTTTACCAGTGGGATCGCCTATTAATGCTGTGAAATCACCGATAAGAAATTGCACCTTGTGACCGAAATCTTGAAACTGTTTTAATTTATTTAGAACGACGGTATGCCCTAGATGCAAATCAGGACGAGTCGGATCAGCACCCAACTTAATTTTAAGCTGTTTTTTTTCTTTGTAGCTTTTTTCTAGTTTCTTTAAAAGTTCATTTTCAGAAACCAGATCCACGCAACCAAATTTCAAAACCTCAAGCTGTTCCTTGGGGGTCGCTGCGTTCATCATCGAGCCATCTCAACCGATCGAGTTTCGCGTAAAACCGCAACTTTGACTTGGCCAATATGAGGTAACTCGCGCTCAATCTTGCGCGCGATATCGCGACCTAACATAGTCGTTTGATCATCAGTCACCTTGCTGGCTTCCACGATCACCCGAACTTCGCGACCAGCCTGAACGGCATAAGATTTTAGAACGCCGTCAAAACTGTTTCCAATACTTTCCAACTCTTGCAATCGGTTGATAAAATTGTCCATTCCTTGGCGACGAGCACCAGGGCGTGATTGCGAGATTAAATTAGCGGCCTGAACTAACTGGGCCACAATAGAGTGCGGCTTTTCGTCATCGTGATGGGCACGAATGGCGTGGCAAACCGCTTCTGATTCCCCAAATTTTTTCGCAAACTCGGCACCGACAATGGAATGATTTCCATCAACCGTGTGATCTACGGCCAATCCGATATCATGCAATAGGCCCGCTCGGCGGGCTAGTTTTATATTGGCGCCCATTTCGGCAGCCATGTTCCCCGCTATGTAAGCCACTTCCATAGAATGATTTAAGGCATTCTGCGTATTATTGTGACGATACTTCAAACTGCCAATCGCTTTAGAAATTTCAGCATGAACATTGGAAAGGCCCAGCTCAATACAAACTTTTTCGCCTTCCTCCTTCATGCTTTTAAATAATTCACTACGAATTTTTTCAACAACTTCTTCAATTCGCGCAGGATGAACACGTCCGTCTTCCATTAGTTTTTCAATGGTCCGCTTTGCCAATTCTCGGCGAACCGGATCAAATCCCGAAATGACTACAGCTTCAGGGGTATCATCAACAATCAAATCCACTCCGCACATCGCCTCTAAAGTACGAATGTTACGACCCTCACGACCGATGATTTTTCCTTTCATCTCGTCACTTGGTAACGTCAGTACACTGACTGTTCTTTCCGATGTGTATTCAGAAGCGAAACGAGTCAAAGCAATGCTTAAAATTCTTTTGGCACGTTTATCGGCCTCTTGCTCTGCTTCTTTTTCAATCTGATTAATTTTCTGAACCGAAGCGGCTTTGACATCCTCTTCAATGGCAGCAAACAATTCACGTCTGGCTTCGTCTTTCGTCATCGAAGCTACGTTCTCCAGTTTTAATTT
>JAYSSX010000035.1:0-4461 GCA_043720315.1 Pseudobdellovibrionaceae bacterium
ACTCGAGTGGCAAGAAATGGAACTTTATATACTTGGCAGGGCAAAATCAGCATTAAAAGAAATGAATACAAGGAAGATTCTGGTCCGCTCGATCCTGAATGTGATTGTTATACTTGTTTGAACTACAGCCGCGCTTACTTAAGACACCTGTTTTTGAGTGGTGAAATCTTGGGAAGTCGGTTGAACACCATTCACAATTTGCACTTTTATATGAAGTTAATGGAACGTGCGAGAAATGCTTTATCTGAAGGCAAATGGCCCGAATATCGCGATTTCTGCCTAACGCGATTCACAAAATAAAACTTAATCTCATTGATTATTTTCCTGAAAAATGAAAATGTTTTCATTCGCTTAGCGCCTTTGGCGAAAAGTGTATAGCGCTAGAATAGGCGCACTTTCAAGGAGAATTTAATGAATAGCACAGGACAACCTTCGTCATTCGAAGCTTTATTCCTACCATTGATTTTTTCTTTTGGTATTTTGTATTTTTTTATGATCAGACCTCAAAGTAAAAAAATGCGCCAACAAGAAAATTTCGTGACCAACTTGAAACGCGGAGATGCCGTGGTTACTCAAAGTGGAATATTGGGAACGATTGACGGCCTTAATGATAACTTCGTTACTTTAGAAATTGCTGACGGAGTGAAAATCAAAATGCTGAAACGACAGATCCAAGGATCGCAAGCCGCATTGACAGCGTCAGTGACCACAGCAGCTCAAAATAAGAAATAAACAAGGATTAGTAAAAAGGATAGTTAAATGGAAAATTACAGAGCCCGAGCAACGTTTGCGATCATAGGCCTGCTACTAGCAGTGATCTGGATTTTACCAAACGTGATCAATACGTCAGGAAAATCTTGGTTGCCTTCTAAAAAACTAAACTACGGTTTAGATATTCAAGGCGGTTTACATCTAGTGATGGGTGTCGACATTGCCGGAGTAGTCAATGAAAGTGCCAATCGTTTAGCAAATGACCTCAAGTCCGAGCTAACCAAAGAAGGAGTTACTGTTACTAATATTAAAGTCATTAACCCTGAAGCCGGCGAAATTGAAATTGGTTTTGAAGGTGCTGGGGCCAAAGAAAAAGTTTCCAAATTATTGGAGTCCAATCAGTATGGAACGGTATTTCAAAAAATGAACGAATCCGATACTTCGGTTTCAGCTCGTTACTACGAAAATTACATGTTGGATTATAAGAATAAAGTGATTCAGCAGTCGATTGAAACAATTCGTAATCGTATTGATGAATTTGGTGTGGCTGAGCCTAGTATTTCTCAACAGGGTTCTGATCGTATTTTGGTTCAGTTGCCAGGTATGGCCGATGCTGAACGCGCGAAAGCGCTTATCAGTACTGCTGCCAAATTGGATTTTATGATCGTGTCTGACGATAAAAACCCGCAAGAGTTGCAGACTCTGATTACTGATGCTGAAAAAGCCGGTAACTACAGTTTACAAACATTGAAGTATTCTGAATACGTCAAAAAATTAAATGAAGACATCAAAGCAAAATTGCCAGAGAAAACCATGATCCTTTTCGAAAAGGGCAATAACGCTACAACTATGGAAGCCGGACGCACTCCATTATTAGTGCATACCGATACTAACTTAGATGGTGGTGCGTTAGATGAAGCCAATGTGACTTTGGATAATCAATATGGAAATCCACAAGTTTCTTTAAAGTTCAATTCCTTTGGGGCGAATCGTTTCAAAGATGTAACGGGAAACAACATTGGCAAAAGAATGGCCATTGTTTTAGATAAAATTGTCAAATCAGCGCCAAACATCCAGACACAGATTGGTGACGGTAATGCGGTGATTACTTTAGGTTCTGGTCGTGACCGAAATGCATCAATGGATGAAGCGAAAATGATTTCAACGGCATTACGTGCAGGTGCCTTACCGGCGACACTAGAACAGTTAGAAGAGCGGCGTGTGGGTCCAACCCTAGGTTCGGATTCAATCGCCAAGGCAAGACATGCCAGTCTGATTGGTGCGCTATTAATCGTTATCTTTATGTTTGCTAGATATAAGGCTTCGGGCGCAATTGCCAATCTTGCCTTAGCTATCAATATTTTTTGTGTATTTGCATTGTTAACTTCATTAGGCGCCACTTTAACTTTACCTGGTATTGCGGGTATTGCCTTAACAGTGGGATTTGCGGTGGATGCCAACGTTCTGATCTTTGAGCGTATGCGGGAAGAGCTTCAAAAAGGAAATTCGTACGTATCTGCACTTAAAGAAGGTTACCATCGTGCTTTGTCGGCGATTTTGGATGCGAATATTACAACAGCTTCAACCGCTGTCGTTTTGTTGTATTTCGGAACCGGTCCTATCAAAGGTTTCGCAGTCACTTTATTGATCGGTATCGTAACAACTATGTTTGCAAACGTATTTGTGTCTAAATTTATGATGGATACTATCGTGCATAAATTCGGCGTTAAGAAAATGTCGATTTAAGGGGAATGAATATGAGTTATAATAAAAATCCAGATAGTTTTGGAAAATTTGATTTCGTTGGTAAAGTAGGGCTCTTCGGTGGTATTAGTGCAGCCATCGTTGTTATCTCATTGGCTTTTTTAGCTATTCACGGTGTCAACTACGGCATTGATTTCGCGGGTGGAACTGAAATCCAAGTGAAGTTTGCAAAACCTGTCACAGCAGAGCAAGTCCGAGCTGTTATTGAAAAACAAAATGTGCCCAATCCTGGTGTTCAAGCCATCGGGGAACAAAGTGAGTACATCATCCGATTTCAAACCACCCACGGAAAAACGGACAAAGAAACCAATGAATTACAAAATTCAGCTGTTGGCCGCGTAAAAACAGCCATCGAAACTGATTTCGGTGATTACACCCCTGAAATTCGCCGGGTAGACACCGTTGGGCCGCAAGTAGGGGCTGAACTTAAAAAAAATGGAATGTTAGCAGTGTTTTATTGTCTATTAGTTATCTTGATCTACGTTGGACTTCGATTTGATTACAAGTACGCACCAGGTGCCGTTGTTTGTTTGGCGCATGATGCAGTGATCACTTTGGCCATCTTCGTTATGGTCGGCAAAGAAGTGAACATTCCCATTTTAGCGGCCATCCTTACTTTAATTGGTTTCTCGCTGAATGATACCATCGTGGTGTTCGATCGTATTCGTGAGACTGAACATGAATATTCAAAAAAGGGAACTAAGTTCGTTATCAATCGTGCCATTAATGACATGGTGGAAAGAACCATCATCACTTCAGGAACAACCTTTACGTCGGCTATTTGTCTTTATTTTATCGCTGGGGGAATCGTTTCTGATATCGCGTTTGCTATTTGTATAGGTATCGTATTCGGTACTTATTCATCTATCTACGTGGCAGCACCGTTCATCTTAGTAATGGAAAAAATGAAATTGATTAAGGCGGCATAAATATGTGGCTAGCAAAAGAGTTAAGTCCACAATTGGATGTTGCTAGCCCTGAAGCCTTTCCTATTTCGCATTTGCCTTTGCCTAAAGTGATTAAAAAATTACTTTTTATCAAAGGAATTACCGATCTTGACAAATACGAACAACTTATAAATCCGAAACTTAGTAGTTTGGCAGATCCCTACCTTCTTTTAAATATGAAAGCGGCAGTTGAACGCGTTTACCAAAGTTATCTATTGCAAGAAAAAATCTGTGTTTATGCTGACTTTGATTTGGACGGATCTTCTGGTTTGGCCCTGATGAAGGAAGGTTTGGAGCAATTAGGATTTCAGAACATCATTTGCTACCAACCGAAAAGGCTTTCTCAAGGTTACGGATTTCACGCGGAAGTAGTCGAAGAGTTATCGAAAGAAAATGTTAAATTAATAATTACCATCGACGTGGGAATTACTGCCCACCGGGCTGTAGCAACAGCTAATCTATTAAAAATCGATACTATTATTACTGATCACCATTTACCTGACGATCATCTTCCTGAAGCGACTTTTATAGTAAATCCTAATCAGAAGGCTTGTACTTCGGGTTTAGGTTATCTTTGCGGGGCAGGTGTCGCTTTCTATTTTTTACGTGCGTTGGCCAGAAAATTTAAAGAAGAAAAACAAGAAAGTGTTCAGCGTTTGGATTTGAAAAAGATTCTAGACTATCTGACATTGGCGACCTTAACTGACATGGTTCCTTTGATAAAAGACAATCGTACCTTGGTAAAATTCGGTTTGAAACAATTTGAAACGACTGACAGACCTGGGTTTCGTCACCTATTAGAACATTTAAATCTTAGTCACCGGCCTTTAAATGCCCAAGATATTTCGATTAAATTTGCGCCTAAATTAAATGCTTTGAGTCGTATGGAAAATGGAATTTTACCCATTGATTTGCTAACTGAAAAAGATTCTGACAAAGCGGCTGGTCTAATCGGTCGAGTGTTGGAAAATAATGAAGATCGATTGCAAAAGCAATTTGATGGCGAAACCGTGGCCAAAAAATTAGTTAAGGAACAATC
>JAYSSX010000036.1:0-1689 GCA_043720315.1 Pseudobdellovibrionaceae bacterium
TATGTCATCCCTAACAATGTATCGCTAATGGATAAATTTCTTCCATTGATTGATTAATTTCCTCGGATATTGATACTTTTTTTCGAAAATCTATTATAAGTTTTGAAAATGAATTTAATCTCTGCCTACCAAATTTCAAAGTCCTATGCCAGTAAAAATTTATTTAAAAATATCTCTTTTGCTATTGATGATAAGCAACGAATTGGTTTGATCGGCCCGAATGGCGCCGGAAAAACAACGTTAATGAATATTTTAGCAAAACGAATCGAGCCTGACTCGGGTAAAATTTCGTTTTCGAACGGCTTGCGTTTGGGGTGGTTAGAACAAAAACCAAAATTTAATTCCGAAGAAACGATTTACGATAGCTTAATGTCGTCGGTTGAAGATGCTTATGAGGGTAATGACATTGCCTTATGTTATCAGTTAATCGCACAATTAAATTTGGATTTGGAAGGCGATAAGGAATTTCGCAAAGTAAGTTCTTTGTCGGGTGGTTGGCAAAAAAAAGTGGCCTTAGCTCGCGAATTGATGAAACGACCCAACTTGCTGTTGCTGGATGAGCCTACCAATCATTTAGATATCGAAAGCATCCTTTGGTTAGAAGAATTTATTCAAAAACAAAATGAGTTATCTTTTGTTATCGTTACTCATGATCGTGCTTTTTTGCAAAATACCTGTAACGTCATCTTCGATTTGGATCGGAAGAATCCAGACGGGCTTATTAAGAGTTTTGGATCCTACATGCAGTTTCTAGAAACAAAAAGTATGATTATGGATTCACAAATGCGTTTGGAGGAGAAGAAACGTAACACGATGCTTATCGAAAAAGATTGGTTAGCGCGTGGTCCACAAGCGCGATTAAAAAAACAGACGGCTCGTATTGAAAGAGCCCATCAGTTAATTGACCAGGTTGACAAGTTGGAAACGCAAAATCAGAATCGCAAATTAGATTTCGATTTTGGAAAACAAGAATCTAGTCCTAAAAAGCTAATTGAGCTAGAGGGCGTTAGTAAACATTTTGGCGAAAGAATCTTGGTTTCCAAGCTTAATGCAATGATTCGCCCTAAAACCCGTATCGGTTTGATGGGACGTAATGGCTGCGGAAAATCGACGTTGATTAAGATTTTAATGGGTAAAGAGCCTGCAAGCACGGGTAAAGTCTTTGTTAATCAAGACATTCAGATTTGTTATTTCGAGCAGGGAAAAGAGACTCTCAATTCTAATGTTAGTTTGTTTAAAACGATATGCCCTGATGGCGATTATGTACATCTTCACGGAACACCAGTGTTTGCAAAAAGTTACCTCAGTCGTTTTCACTTTTCGCCACAACAAATGGATTTGCCCGTAGCGCAATTGTCCGGTGGCGAACAAAGTCGACTTTTGATTGCTAAACTGATGTTGAATCCCGCTCATGTATTAATTCTGGATGAGCCAACTAATGATTTAGATATCGAAACTTTAGACGTGTTAACAGATTGCCTAAGTGACTTTGAAGGAGCGTTGATTCTAGTTTCTCATGATCGATTTTTCTTGGATCAGAATGCTAATGAACTGTGGGCATTCACTGAAAATGAAGAAGGTGAAATCATCAAATTCTCGGATTACAATCAATGGCAAAATTGGTTTGATGATGTGGGCAAAAAAATAAATCGTTTGGGAGCTGGTGGGAGTGGAAATTCTTCGGCACCA
>JAYSSX010000037.1:0-4017 GCA_043720315.1 Pseudobdellovibrionaceae bacterium
AAGCTCTCCGATTAAATTTAGGCCCTTTTCATCATCATCATTTCGCCGCTTTAAGTAAACGGTCTTTATGTTCGGAAAATCCTTAATAATTTGTTCGGCGATATTTTGTCGGTTCCAGACCTTTTCCATAATGGGATGGTCATGTTTTATAACCGCAACGTCCTGGTAAATATCAATAACCAAACCTGGGAAACCATCACCTTCACCGTTTATGAGACGAAAGGCATTAGTGTTACCAAGATTAAAACTTTTTCGAATCACCAAGGCGTTTTTCCACTGGCGTTGAACCCAAACGTCAAAAGTCTTGGCAATTTGATTTTTTCGGAAAAATGGCTCGTCACATTGGCAAAACATGCGGAATCGCAGTTGGGTGTCTGCTTGGACTACTCCGAACCCCAATAATTCGCCCTTGTGGTTCAGGCTATGCAAACCCGAAGCTGGTTTTAGTTTGGGATCAAAACCATTGGCAAAGACCCAGCGGTGCCCGCGTTTTAAGTGTTTGGTAATATCACGACTAAGGGAAATTTGCGGTAAGACTTCGGGGCTATTGACGAAACTCATAGACCAATACTACATGTGGCCGCGGCAGAGGTCATTATAGAATGAAAATAGAAGGGTTGGCCAGTGTACCCCTTTGTAAAAATTCCTAAGATAAAACGACTTCTTGAGTTTTTTAGGGACGACTGGCATCCCTAAAACATGACAAATCCAATACCAGCGAAACCAAAAAATTCCTTCCGCATAACTCTTGAATTATACCGTTCTGAAAAACGATTGGATTCAACTCTATTAAAGGCAATTAAAGAGCAAAATGAGAATTTGGATTTAAGAGAAATCAGCCGAACGACCTTTAAAACATTGTTTAACGAAGGCAAAATTCAGATCAAGGGTCAAATCGCAAGGCCTTCTTCAGCCATTGCTAAAGGCACTACTTTTGTTGATATCTTAGGCTACAAGTAGGCTTCTTCGAAAGCCTTCTCCATGAAATTAAAAAACATCTTAAAACATCATTTCGAAATTTCCGATAAAGACCTTATTGAAAAAAGTCTTCCCGGGAATTTGGGCGACGCTTTTTTGCTAAAAAATAATCAAATATTTAACAATGTTCGAACCATTGTCCTGAATACAGGGTTTAGTTTTAGTGATCAAGTTCATCCGCACTATGCAAGTCTTCCGTTAAGCCAACTAGATGTTATTCTAGATAGTCGTAAAATTCCCTTTCAGAACAATGTTGATGTATTGCTAGATATTGAACGTAAAACTCCAGGACAAATGGAATGGGACTTCATCAGTGATGGTCTGAAGCAAAATCATGTGTTTCATGAATCCTGCCATGCGATTGCACGGCACCTAAGAAAAGATCTCGATTTTGAATCCTCTAAACAAATGCAACTCATGTTAACTATTTTAGAGGAATCTTTTGCAAATACTTGCGAGTTTTTGGCCGTTGCAGATGCCTCTGATCCTGTTCACCGGGTATTCTACGAGTGGAACTCCTATGTATGTATTTTTGAAGAAAGATCGAATATTAAAAAAACCCTTAATGAAATGGGCCGAGCCGAAGTTTTCAGATTTTTTATAATGGCGCATTTATACTGTAATTTTCTAAATGAACGTTGGTTAGAAAATGATTTTCAGAGAGTTTTAAAATTAGCTTTTGGAAGCGAAGTTTCTGAAGCAATCAAAAAAACTCTTCGTTTTTTATCCAAGGAAAATTTCACTTTGAATCCTCGTTTTAGATATATGACCACTTCGTTCTATTTGAAAACAAATGGTTATTCTGAAAGCGCGGAAGAAGCATTGAATTTTGATCCGATTCAAATGATCGAAATGCATTTATCGTTGAGGAACTGGATTAATCTACTCTCTAGATTTGAACTTAAGACCTAGAGCAAAAACTTTAAAAGATATTCCGAGTAAATACTCGATTAAAATTCCTAGACATTTATTTATCATCCCCATAATAATTCTTAGCAGAACAAAACTTTTACCAAGGATAGTAATATGAAAGTATTTAGTAGTGTCATTTCTTTAGTTCTTTTCTTAATGTTTACAGCGGCATTTGCCGGTGAAAAAATAGCAGTGTCTGAAGCTTCCAAAGATCCTTTTTTTAAATCAGTATCAGGCGTTTGGATTTTAGCTGAAGAAATCGAAGGAGCTTGTGCCGAACAAGTGACTGTTGATTTGCAAAAAGGTTATATCAGTCAGTTTGATGCGGTTTCATTTTACACTGGAAATAAGAAAGATCTTCTTTATCGTTTTGGAGCTTTGAATTCGGGAACTTACTATTTTTGGGGTAAAGCCATTCAAGAAACTTTAGAACGCGTAAAAAGCTCGGCTGTTTCTGCTTACACACTTTCAGCAATTAGCCGTGGTTACACTGTCTTCGGCATCGACGAAAGAACGTCTTTGACAGGTCATTTTTCACAAATCAATGAAGACCCAGTGCAATTGCATGTAACTCGCTCATTAACTCAGTCGACTTACCTTTCCGTTTTAAAGTCAGACTTCCAAGATTGCAAATATACAAAGGCAACTCCAGCAGAATAATTTTCTATTTACGCGCAACTAAAAGTTAGCGCAGTGTTTTTAAAAGGTATTCGATTTCGGCATCGCGGTTACAGGCGTGCGCGGATAATCGAATACCTGGTCCACGGTGCGGACCATACGCAATATGGGCTTTCTTTAATTTTGCTTCTGCCACTTTCAATTGTTCGTGATCTTTACAGTATAAACTAACAAAGGGTCCGGACTGATCTAACACAGAGAATCCTATGTATTTCAGTCCCGAACGTAGCAGTGCACCTAACCGGGATGCTTCAGCGAAGATGTTATCAATTCCTATTTTTTGAAAAAGGTCTAGAGTTGCCCCCATGGCAATCACTTCGATCATTGCTTTCGAACCTGGTTCGAATTTGTGTGAAGTTGATTTGACTGTGTTAGTGATATTTTTGGTCGTATCAGGGTCACCGTAAGTCATTGCACCATATTCCAAAGGCTGCATCTGATCTATTCGAGATTTTTTAATGATCATGTAGCCTGCGCCGTATGAAGAACACATCCACTTGTGACTCCCGCCGCACACGACGTCGAAACCAGAATCCTTAAAAGAAAAAGGTCTAACGCCGGCGCCTTGGATGATGTCGGCTACTAACCAGATGTCTCGCCCGTTAACATGGTCGGCAATTTTCTTTAAGTCAGTCACAGAACCGGTTTGATACTGAACCCAAGAAACGGCTATCACTTTAGTTTTTTCGGTAATGGCTGCAATTAATTTTTCAGTGGGGGTTTCCCAGTTTTCGGAAGCGACGGAAACAATCTTTGCACGTTTTGCCTTGGCGGCGACATTCCATGGATAAAAGTTAGAAGGGTATTCCTGATCCCAAGTTAAAATCTCATCACCGGGATTTAGAGGGATTCCAAAGGCCGCTTGCGAGATCGCCGATGCCGTAGTTTGAAAATAGGCGACTTCTTCGGTTTCGGCACCTAAAAACAGTGCGATTTTTTTTCGGACGACTTCAGTTTCTCCCCAACCTGCCATGGCGCAACTAGCGCCCTCTTGGTAAATACGATCCAGCCAAAGTTGTGCGGTCTTTACATTAACATCAGGAATCGCCGCCTGACCTGCATTATTAAAGTTCGCGCGATCAGGGGAGTAAAAGAAATGGGATTTGAATTCAGTAATAGTCATGTTTACTTCATCGCAATTAAGCTTTTTAAAGAGTTAATATATAAAGTAAACTTCTTTTTGCCTTCTTTAGACAAGCTATAAGTCGTCTTCGGTTTATTATCGACAAAGGTTTTTTGCATATCGACGTAGCTACTTTCAACCAGTAGCTTCATATGGGTGCTCATGTGTCCGTCCGACAGATCGAGCGCTTTTTTTAGCTGCGTATAATCAGTCGAGCCGGAATTAATCAAGTAGGCGATGATTTTTGTCCGTATAGGTTGATGGATGATTTGGTCTAAATCAGTTTTCATAAAATAGCCTTAGGCCAATTGGCTGTGACGTTGATT
>JAYSSX010000038.1:0-11171 GCA_043720315.1 Pseudobdellovibrionaceae bacterium
GATGAATACAAAAAGGTAATTGCCCGGAAAGGCAAGTTAGACATCATACCTGAATATTTAGCTTCCTAGAGGTCCTTCAGTGTTTGAATGGTTTATTAACGCATTTCGGAGACAAGAAGATCGTAAGCGTGTTGTTTTAATTACGGGTGCTAGCACCGGATTGGGTCTTGCGCTGGTCAAGGAATTAGTCCCAACGGGCAAATTTCATGTGATTGCGACAGCGCGCCGGTCTTCTTTGAGGCGGTTTGATGAAGCAAAGGTATTTGAATCCGACAATCTATGGCTTCGGCAGCTGGATGTTTTATCAAAAACAGAACGAGATGCTATTATCAAGGAAGCCAATGAAAAATTGGGCGGACTTGACGTCTTAATAAATAATGCAGGGTACTGCTTACGAAGTGTTGTTGAGCAGGTCAATGAGACGGAACGGCTGCGCCAAATAGACACCAACTTCCGCGCTCCCATGGCTCTTATCCGTGGCGTGCTTCCAAAGATGCGAAAGAAAAGATCTGGCCACATTATCAATTTATCTTCGGTTGGTGGCATGATGGCGATGCCAACGATGTCGATTTACAGTGCTTCAAAGTTCGCGCTTGAAGGTGCAACGGAAGCGCTTTGGTATGAAGTACGACCTTGGAAAATAAAAGTTTGTCTTATTCAGCCTGGATTTATCAATTCGGAATCATTCAAAAATGTGAAGTTGACACGAGAAAGCCGCAAGTCGATTCAGGACAAGAATAACCCGTATTATTACCACTATACTTCAATGGCGCCGTTTATTGCAAAGATGATGAAGTTGTCACCATCAACGCCGGAAAAAATCGCTAAGAAAATTCATCGGATCATCGAATGTCAGAATCCTCCCCTTCGTGTTCCGGCAACTGTGGACGCCTATTTTTTTGGATTATTGAGAAAGATTCTGCCACGTGGAATTTATCACTCGCTTATGTATTATTCGCTTCCGAAGGTTTTTAAGTGGGGTGAAGAAAAGCACTATTTCCATGATGCTGAATATGAAAGGAATGAAGCGTTAGCTGAATTCACAAACTCAAATCCTAAGCTCGGGGATACTTGCTATTAGGGTCCATCTATAAGGATAAATAGAAAAAAATGGTGACCCCAGCCGCCCATCAGGCAATGTGGCCAAAGTCACATGATTTCATACAGTTAACTTTTTCTAATTCAACAACCTGTGACCATAAAGTAGCTGAATTATACGAAAAAGGCAATTCATTTCGCGATATCGAAAAGGCTATTGGAATTTCTAAAACTAGAGTCAGAAACATTTTGCATCGACTTAAAGTTCCCGTCAGGCCTTTCATTCCGGAAAGTAACAGAGCTACGCAAAGAATCGCGGGCAAAAAAAATGTGAAGCCTCCGTATGGCTTTGCATACTTTGAGGGGCGTGTTGTAAAGCACCCGAAAGAGTACCCGACTTTACTTCAAATAATTAGTCTGTGGAAATTGGGGCAGTCATTAAATTCCATCGCAACCAAGTTGAATGGAAAACGGGTTCCATCGCCCATGGGCAAAACTTGGTCTTGGAATTCCATAGATAATATAATCAAAAGAATTAAAAACGGACATCTTGTCCAGACTGGAGATCATTATGAACTTCGATAGATTAACAGATTTTGCAATCACGATTGTTTTGGCCGCAGCCTTGGCTGGAAACTTAGATTCATTCACCAAATGGGTCTATGTGGCCCGTGCAAAGCTTTTGTATGAATCAAGGACCTCAACCTGGGGAAGCCCTGATTTTTTTAAACATCATAAGTCAAATCTGTGAAAGGTATCTTTTGCCCACGCCAATTTCCCATTTGCCGTGAGCAACGTCGCTCATCGGAGTTAGCTGATCGCTTGTCACCCATTTGTATTCTTTGATATTGGGATGAGCATTTGGCTCGGATTTTACATTTATGATATAGTGACATATCAAATGCCAGCCACCAGGCAATACGAAAGATTCTACGTCAAAAAGCTTGGCTTCGATGGCTTTAAACCCAAAATCCAACGCCACTTTCTCTGCAATCTCCTTTGGGTCTTCGCCGAACTCTAATCCCGGCGCAGGAATCCACCAACCGCTCTTAGTTGGATTTGGTGCTTGCTTGTAATTCACGAGTAGAAGTTTGTTACTGTTGATGATTCCGACGTAAACGATGGGTTTTATGGTGCCAGCTTTTGTTTCAAACATTTTAGACCTGCCTTTTGTTAACTACGTTTTATGAAAAATGTCTTGAAAAGTAAAACTATCTTTATTAACTTAAATAGTTAGATATGCTAACTATTCCTAATTTTGAACGCCTTAAAATATTTCATATTGTGTACTTGAATAGAAGTATTCTAAAAGCTTCTAGCGTGCTGAATGTCACACGCTCGGCGGTTAGCCAATCGCTAAAGACTTTAGAGGGCGAGCTAAAGGTTCCCTTGTTCATTCGCGATAGTAAAAATTTTAAGCCCACTCCAGAGGCCGATCAACTTTTTCAAGCCATCCATCCGTTTGTTAATGAGCTGCATGCGACACTTCAACAGTTCGAGTCTGGAGCTAAAACGTCTGTGGGGCATTTGCGAATCGGAGCACCTCAGGATTTTGGTTCTGGGCACCTAACCCAAATTGTCGGGAAATTCAGGAAAAAATATCCGCAGGTTACTTTTGAACTGACTCTTGCCGTACCTGTTAAACAGCTTGATCTTCTTTGTGAGGGCAAATTAGATTTGGCATTTATTGATAATGGAGATGTTTACGCCGAAAAATATCCAGTTTCTGTTCAGACAGTTATGAAAGAAGAGTTTGTCATGGCTGCAAGTGAAAAAAAAATTAAAAAATTTAATTTAAGCGAGAGGCCGACGCTCATGGATTTAAGTGAAATTCCAATTGTTGATTTTCTTCATCATGCGCCAGTTGCTTGTATGTGGTATCGTCATCATTTTGGTAAAGTACCGCCAAAATTAAATGTCGTTTTTTCTGCCGAAAGTGTCAGGTCTGTGTTAACTGCGATTGCTCAAGATATTGGATTTGCAGTCGTTCCCCAACACTTGCTTACTGGGGATTATAAACATTTGAAAACTATCTCTACTTCTAAAAAACCTTTTGAAAATCAAATTATGATCGCTCGGCAAATCGGAAAAATGAAAACATTACGTGAGACCGAATTTATTAGTTTCTATAAAAATTATTCTATTTAATTTGAAAAATATAAATTTACTAAAATTTCATTTTCTATTTACTACTTGGTTGCGAACACAAAACTGTTCTCACCATTCAAGACGTTAGCCCCAGCTAAAAACCATGAGCTCTTGCTTGCTTTCTTGGCCTCAGAAAGTTCTAGAGCCTCTACAGGCCTAGATGGCATAAATACAGTCAGGTTCTAACTCGGCTCGTCAACGAGGAGGTTCGCTGGCTTGACCTTGTCGTTACGTCAAACCCTATGGTTAATTCTATGGGAAGGAATTTACCTATGCTTTCAGTCGGACGATTTGCAAAAATGGCCAAAGTCTCAGCGCGTACTATACGCTACTATGAGTCTATTGGCCTTTTGCCAGCACCGTCGCGCGGAGAAAACAATTACCGCTATTACAACCAGCAGTTGCTTGAGCGAATGACTCGTGTTCGTGACTTGCAGAGTTTGGGATTCGGCCTTGAAGAAATCAAGACGATCATCAGCTTTTCAAGTTCTGAATTAAATGAACGTCTTCGTAAACGACTGTTGGAAATAGATAAGGAAATTGGAAATCTTCAAAAAGGCCGAGAGCAAATCGTAAAAATTCTTTCCGTGTCAGAAAAGATTGAATCAGGGCGACCAATCACCGAAACGGAAAGGAATCTTTATATGCAAGCGATCAAGCAGGAAATTATTACGGGTCTTAGCGGCAAATATTCGCGAGTAACAGACGCTGAGATGCAATACCTCGAGCGAGACAGCTGGTTTTACACTCATCCGCAAATGGGTGAATTTATTGAAGCTGTTAAAAAATGCGTAGCCTTCGCAAATCAGAAAAATTTAATTTTAGGACCCTGCCGAGGTAGTGCTCCGGCAAGCATTTCACTTTTTGGGTTAGGTCTGTCGCAGATTGACCCAATGAAATATGAAATGATTCCTGAAAGATTGACGACTCAGCCGCCATTTTTTCATATTGATGTTGAGTTTGAGCGCGGCCAAGAATTCGTAGATTTCTGTCGAGAAATAAATAAGTCACTTTCGTTTGGTGAAATTCAAGCCTTCAAGATGCCACTCATTGATGTCGTGCAAAATGTCCATAAAGCTATTGGTAAAAAAATTGACTACGATTCCATTGACGAAAATTCCGACGAGGTTCTAAATCACTTTAGATCAGCGGAAATTGAAAAAATATTTCAATTTGATTTTTCGAGCGATGCTTTGGTGATGAAATACGAAGGTTTTTTACCTGAATATTTAGGACTGGAAAAAATAACTGAGTATTTGAAGGATATCAGAATTGATAACTTCAGAGATATTATTAATATTACCGCTCTTTGGCGTCCCTTTAATCAAGAAATGGTAAATCGAATCGAGCTTTATCGTAAAGCAAAAACGAAACCTTTTTCTTATGGTTTTTTATCCGATGAATTGCAAAAATCATTGAAGCCTAACTTCGGCATCGTTTTGTACCACGAAGATTTAATAAGAATTATTTCTTACTACACTAAATGGGATTTTGGTCGCTGCAATTTACTTCGAAAAAAATGTCTCAATAGAACTGATTCTAGAAGCAGAGATTCTGATCCGGATTGGGTCGAATTCAAGAATCTAGCTCCTGAACAAGTCGTAAATCTTATTGCTGAAGAAAGTAAGTGGGCCTTTTGCTTACCGCATGCCATTTCTTTTGCTCTGTTCACTAAGCAAACAGCTATTCTAAAGACTCTGCACAAAGACGCTTATTTTTTAGAAATTGAAAAATTTGAACAAAAACACGGATTCACTTGGGATGATATTGGAATCAAAATTAAGGGTGTCTCGTTGCACCAGGGTTAAGAAAATTGTCAGCAAGCTTGATGTGGAACAAAAATATAAACTTGCTGAGAGAATAAGAGGAAAAAGTGTACGACAAATTTGAGCGATCTTCAGAGGCGTCTGTATTTAAAAATTATAGCTATAGCGACGCAACATTGGCATGGATAGATATTCTCAATGTAAGAACAAAATCACACGATGAAATTTCTAAAATCATGAGAAAAGTTCTAGATCTAGCGGCCGAAGCCACTTCCACAGGTCCCATTTTTAATGATGGTGTTTATTTTGGAACACCAAACTCTGCGGTACAATACGCTATTGTTGGCGATACTGTAATCATGGTGGAAAAGTACCTCCCAGATCAGAGGGCAGCAGCAAAGCTGGCACTTTTATATAGAGCAAGCTTGTTTTCTAAAAAGCTTTTTGAAAATAATTTTCTTCATCGAGGAATTATTTTGGACGGTCCTGTAGACTGTTTTCAGAAAGACCATAATCCTATTATTACAGGCGGAGGAGTTGTGCAGGCGTATACTCTTGAAGCTCAGTTAAAATGCTCTGGTCTTTTTATTCACGATTCTTGTGCGTTGCTCAAAAGTGCCGGACGTTTTGAGCAGACAAAACAACATGATCGTATTATTAAGTTACCTGTCTCTGGTTTCGACCATACGTCTTTTGCTCCGAATACAAGTTATGTAATTTTTGAAAAAACAACAGGTTTATCTGAATGGCAAAATGCTTTAAAAAATGCTGAGCCTCACGAAAAAGTAACAAATAGTTTTTCTCTGATACAAGCTTTTCCGTCACCGTAAAAGCTACTCATAAAAAATGGAATGGTCGAGAACTCCAACTTGATTAATCATCTTCCAGCCAGAATTTGTTTTGACGTAAGTTTTTCCAGTGCGACCGTTCCAATGAGATTGCTCACCCTTTGGATTTATCCAAAGGGTATCAATATCGACAACAGCAAAAGCGCCGTCGCCTTGCTTTGTAATTAAAATTTTCTGCGTCTTTCTAATGTTTCGAGAGGCTGAAAAATTTGCGAACCAATCTTTATAAACAAGGCTCCACCTATCATAATTAAATTTGCCAAGCATTGAGGCCCAAGACATTGGATCTACATTTTTTGGATCTGTCGGCCAAACCCAAACCATATCGGGATGAAATATTGAAAGTAAGAGTTCGATGGATTTTTCATTCCAAGCTTTTGTTTCGCGATCAATAATTTCTTGGATTTCAGATTCGAAATTCATTAATACTCCTCTAAGCCTAATACATTGCCTTCACAATCCCAAAACCAAGTGTGCTTGGGACTATCACCCACTTGCTGAATATCATTTACCTTGATACTTTTATTTTCCAGCCAAATTTTAACAGCTTCAATATCTTTTACAATGTAGTATGGAAGTGGACCTTTTCCAATTTGTGTTCGGTCTTCGCCCGCGGCATGAAAATCGAGTCGCCCCATTTCATCATGCGATAGCGATGCAAATTCGCCTTTTGCGTGGTAGTTGACGTGAAAATCTAGTTTTTCCATGTACCACTTAATGGTGTTATCAAGATCACCGCTCCAAAGCATGACATGTGATATTTTTTTAATCATTTCAGGTCCTTTCGAATAGTTTTTGAATTATTTTTTAATGGAAAAAGGTGATTAGTAAAAACAAATATCTGAGATTTTATTTTTATATTATTTGACTCGAGTTTTATTAAATCGCGCTGGCATTTATGAATTATTTTTTTTGCTTCGATAAGCTGATGCTCTTGAAGACTTAAAAGTGAAAAGTGAGTTGACTGCAAACCTCTAGAATCCAATATTGCTTTTTGTGATAAATTAAAAATCTGATCCGGCGCTATGTTTAATTCACGGCCCTTGCCATTTTTTGACAAATAAGCCGACTTCGAGTTTTCATCAACAAAACCAAGTCTTTTTAAAAAGCGAAATGCCGAGTCAGACTGGGAAGACGTAACTCCAAGTAGCTCGGATATTTTTGCTATATCGTGTATTCCTTGCTGAATTAATTTTAAGACTCCGGCATAGTACCAGGCAACAACTGTATCTGTTTTTGGATGGTCAGTAAGGTCTTCTGTTAAAAGTGATTTTAGTTTTTCCTGTGAATCACGTTTTATTTTTGGACTTCTTGCGTGCATTGCACTTACTGATGTTAAAAATATTTCAGTCCATTGCTTATCGAGACCAATTTTTAAACACACTTTTTTAGCAAAATCTAACGAAATTCCACGCACTCCATTTATTGCCTCGCTAAGCCGCGAAGGTGAAACTTCAAGATCTCTTGCAAATGCCCTTAAGGAATAAAATGAATTTCTTTCAGTCCTACGACTAAATTCTTTTTTTAAAATTTCACGGTAATTCGGCTCCATAAAAAATGTTTAGCAAATTTATGAAACTCAGGCAACTAATGGCCGAACAAATTGTTCTATGATGTTCTACAAACTAAGTACGCTCGGGCTTGGAGCTTGCCAACGTTTGCATTTCGACTAACTCATTTATTGACTAAATATTTCGAGCGATGCCGGGACTGTTATTCTTATCCCTATCGTAACCTTTGGCAAAATCGCGCTGTGGTCGATGCTGATTCCCTCATGTAGGTTTGTAATTGCTTCACACCCCATTCGTAGTTACGAACAGCAGACAGAAATAAATTTTTCTTTGTATTTTCGGCGACTTACTCCAATGAGTAGCATCTGCAAACTCGTTTCACTGTTCGTACTTACGTACAAATTCGTTTGGAGCGTTGAGTCTTATCCGCAACAGTGCTATACACATTCAAGTATTTTCAAGGGGTTAGATCTCTTTTTTTAGTTTTCTGACAGCTGGTACCCCGCTTGCTTTAAGGCTTACTTGTGAGCAGTTAGCAATTTTCCGGGGGGAAAGCATGCCGTATAAGATTTTAGTCGTTGATAATGAGGCCGCCGATCTTGAGTGCACAAGATTGGTGCTTGAAGATGATCCTGACTTTCAGGTCACTGGTCTGCTTGATGTTGAGGCCGCCATCAATTCAATTAAAGAAAAACCGTCGCAATACTCAGTCGTTCTTTTGGACTATCGTATGCCTAAGGATGGCATCCAAACAGCCAAAGAAATGCTAGAAATCAATCCTCATTTGGTGATCGCGCTGAATTCAGCAGATGATTCGCGCGAGCTTTTAAAAAAATGTATGGCTATCGGAGTAAAAGATTTTATCGAAAAAAATCAAGACGAAGAAGCTGTGCGAGGTATTGTCCGTGCCCTTTGTCAGCGCTGGGAAGAAACTGCGGAACTTTTTCATGACACGAGCGACGAATCTGAAAATCAAAAAATAATTGAATCTATCGGTATCGTCGGCAAATCAAACGCGATGGTGCAAGTTACTCAACTTGTTCGTCGGGCGGCCAAAACAACTTGCAATATTTTTATCAGCGGAGAGTCCGGCACAGGTAAAGAAAAAATTGCGAAAGCGATTCATAATTTATCAGATCGAAAAAATAAACCCTTTGTTGCGATCAATGTTTCATCCATCACAGAGACACTTTTTGAAAGTGAAATGTTTGGTCATGTTAAAGGCGCATTTACTGGCGCGATTTCAGATAAAAAAGGACTGATCGCGTCGGCGCATCAAGGCACTCTATTTTTAGATGAAATCGGTGAACTTGCTCCTTCGATTCAGGCCAAACTTCTTAGAGTATTACAAGAAAGAAAACTGACGCCTGTCGGAGCAACAAGGCCCGTTGACGTTGATATTCGAGTCATCACCGCAACTCATGTCAATTTAGAGAAAGCAATGGCTGATGGCCGCTTTCGCGAAGACCTATATTATCGACTTCATGTTATGCCAATAAAAATTCCAGCTTTGCGTGAGCGTCGAGCCGACATACGACCACTGCTAACTCATTTTTTTAAATTATATAAAGCCGAAGGCACTGAGATTTTAAAGAAAACTGTTCGCTGCCTTGAAAGTTACTCGTGGCCTGGAAATGTCAGAGAGCTTCAAAATGAAATCGAAAGACTTGTTGCTTTGAAAAAAACAAGAATTTTGCCTGAAGATCTGAATTCAAAAATCAGAAGCGTTGCCAATGTTGATGCGGATGACGTTGAAGTTCCGACCTATCAGGAATTTATGAGGGTTCAGCAAGAATCTGAGCTTACTTACATCCAAACACTTATCAGAAAAGGCGGAACGCTTCGAGAGGCATGCAGATCTTTTTTTAATGCTTCACCGTCAACTATTTCAACTCGAATTAAGATTTTAGATAAAAATTTAACGACTTTTGAACTTAAACCAAAAATGGGGGAATTAAATCATGAAGAAAAAATCAACTAAAATAACGAAAGCTATTGTCGGTCTAATGATGTCTTTAGGATCTCAGGCTTTCGCTAAAAATGCTATTGTCACCGCGGATACGCTTCTAAAAAATAATTTGGAAGCTCAAACTATTCAGGAACTGTTGGACGAAAAAATACTTTTAAAAACAAGTATCAAAGGCCGGTTTGAACTCAATGATCAAAAAGTGGCTGTCATACTTGAAACTTCAGAGGATCAAGAGCTTAAACAGTTCGTGCAATGGTTAAAGTCCATCGTTGGCGAAGAATCGGAAGTAAGTTCGCAAAAACCTGGAGGCATGGTTATTAGCTCTCAAGATGGTGGAAACGTAAAATAAATGAAACTTAGAGGTCAGCTTGAAAAAGATAGCGTTTGCAATTGCCCTTGTTGGGTTGGGGGTGATTATTATGATTTATAGTCATTCGATCAAAAAAGATTATTACACCTACGTCATCACAGAAACATCAGCGGCAACTTCGCTTGATCCACTAGATGCAGATCAGACTGTGAATCTGCCAGTCGCTCGTATGTTGTATGCAACACCGCTAGAGGTTGATCTCAAAGGCGATTTAACGAGTAAGATCTTGGATCTTTTTGAGTACGACGATCAGGCTCAGGTTATGACCTGGAAGGTAAAATCAGGTTTAAAGTATTCGGACAATTCGGATTTAACATCAGCGGACGTGGCTTTTGCCGTTGCTCGAATGGTTTATACGCGGCCAACATTTCCGGTTATTGAAGACATTAAGGGTGTAAAAGAGTGGTCTAAATCCAAAGACGCATTAAAATCACTACCTGAAGGAATTCAAGTTGATGGCCAAATAGTTAAAATTCAGTTTGGTAAAAAACAAGACCATCCGTTATTTAGATTTTGTCTAGAAATTTTTTCTGTCATTCCGAAAAGTTGCGTTGATATTGAATCGAATAAGATCACGTGCAAAGAAATTCCAGCTAGTGGCCATTATAAAATGATTTCAAAGACAGAAAATGAATTCCAATTTGAAAAAGTAGATTCAAATCCGATTCATGGCTTGAAGGCTCCGCAGAAACTGATTTTCAAATATATGTCAGCTCAAGAAGCTGTAAGAACTGCGCATGAATTTGATGCACAAACCATCATTGCTGGAAGCGAACTTCGATATTCGATTGATGAAATTAAAGAACTTCAATCAAAAATAAAAATCTCTTTTGCGCCAGCCTCTAGAATCGTAGGCCTGGTAATAAACCCAAACGTCGGTGCCTTTAAAGATAAAAAATGCAGACAGGTCTTTGCGAAAGCATTTAGAGATGCATTTCATGAAATGGTGGGCGACGCCCGCGAATCTGAATCAAGTGTTTTTACAGATCTACTGCCAGGATATTTAAAAAACGAAGAACTGTACGACGGCATCTCATCTGGGCTAACTGCCGATGATGTGGCTCGCTGTAAATCGCAGCTACAAAGTGAGCCGATCAAGTGGCTTAAGGCAACGAATAATCCGAAATCTATTTTTGTCGTCGTTATGGAAAGAGTATTCTCAGAACTTGGAATTGGGCCTGCAGCCCCGGTCGTAGAAGAGACCCAGAAAGATGAAGACGAACTATTTTTATCTGGCAAAGTCGCTGTTAAAGGTTTTCAAACCGGCTTTTGGGCATTTGATCCTGCTGGTGATATCCAAATGTTAATGACTCCGAATATGCATAAAACTCTTCAGTTCGTAAGCCAGGACGCGGAAATGCAAAATTTAATCCGAAATCTAAAGACATCTGGGCTCGAAAAATCAGCGTTCGCGAAACTCAATCAACATATTTATAGTGAGTCACTTTTTAACGTCTTTACCCACTTAAGACGCTTCTATGCTGCAAAAGATAGTTCACTGATTATGGAAGCCCCAGTTTC
>JAYSSX010000039.1:0-5237 GCA_043720315.1 Pseudobdellovibrionaceae bacterium
TCTGCGGGTTCGACAGACAGTACGAAGTCCACGGCGTTGGGGTTTTGGTTGTACAAATTTGTGAGCGTATCTTTTTGATATTCTATAAATGCATCCACGACCCGTGGATTCCCGACATTTATATCTGTGTAGGCATTCAGACTTCCAGCCAAATAAGGATCGATTCTGCGATATGGGGTATTGCAATCTGAATCAGTAATAATTTGCTCATTAAGGCTCGAATTCACTTCACGCAGGGTGCAATTCCAAAGGCTAGACTCATGTTCCAATAGGGCTTTGGTCTTCGGCGATTCATAAAAATTCTGATACATATGTCCCGGAAGGCTAGAGTAGGAATAGTTCCAAAAATTACGCCGCTGCCAATTATGCCAATCTTGGGTTTGGTCAGGAAATGGTCCCAATCCTCCAGTCCCAAAAAATGAACGCCGAAGATACCACGGCTGTTGAAAAATGCTTTTTTCAAAAAACCAATTTTTATTTGAGGCATCTACGCTAAACCAATGATCATTTGCTATCAACCAATTGATATCAATTTTATTTAAATAAAAATATATTGCGTTCGACAAAGCGATGGGGGAATTACCAATGATATATATATTATAATGCTGACTATCTGGAATTAAAAAAAAACCATCAACATTCATGTTACGTTTTTCTTTAAGTTGGATAGCAACGCTATCTGGCAGTCTTTTTAAGGCAGCCTCACTATCATTTAAGATTAAATGAATACATCGATTAAAACAGCCTAAGAGGTCAGGTGACTGATCAAAAAAATTCCAACGTAGGTGTGTTTTTAGTTCTAGACCCTTATGAAGATCTTCGAATGCCGATTTCAAACGGAATTGCTGGTCTGGGCTTAAGACATCCAACAAAGGCAATGAGACAGCCATATCATTTCCTCGATCAGAAATTATGCCATTTTCTGAACTTCCGACTGTAGATGTAGATAAAGAGAGAGTGGAAAATCCTGAGCAATTTTGAAACAACAAAATCAATGACATCATTGAAATAAAAATTATTCTGCGATTCATTGTTTTTATGCCTTTAAGAATCATCAAAAAAAGTAATAGATGTCTTTCATTATACATTTAGACCTACAACTCCACAAGAGCTGATTTTTGCTTTTGGTCGCGTTTACCGCAAATAATGTTACCGAGAATGTATCTAAGTGAAGCGATTCCCTGTTGCTCAATAATTCCTGCTACCCAAATGAGTCATTTTGAAACGGTTTGCTGGTTTTATCTATCGCAAAATCTAAAAATTAAAAAAATTATTTGTGGAACACTAAGCCTTACGACTAACGATACAAATTTAACGATTTCCATAAACTCCCTATGGGGACATGGCATTGCCGCGTCCCTGTGAAGACCCCTTAGAAAAACGGAATCAAGTTTAAAAAAAAGTTTTATGAAAACTTGTGTAGCACAAGCTCTTGAGACCCCACCACTTTTTTACGTGAACATCCGGACACTTCTATATTTTGCGATTCATTTTGATTCGATAGTCGTGCCGTTTCTCGCGTTAGTTGGCTAACTACGAACTGGCGGAACTATTCTGGACCTAGCTCGTCTTTAAAAGAATGCCGAATTACCAATCTGGCCGCAGAATTGGTTAGGTGCCATTCTCAGATCTAAAAAAACTGAATTTTAATGGCCAATCTTCACAAGAAATGTTTTGGCTAATTTGGTTTGCTTAATTCCGCTATTATCTAGGTCAGTAAGGCTCATTAAGACTGACTGAGGCTTCGGCTCGAAAGTTCGTGTTACTGTTCAGTAATTCAACTGCAGAATCTTTAAGTCATCTGCAGTCAGTGGAGAAAGCCTCTCCATCACACTTATCGTAGCCCACATAAGATCAGAATTTTCATCATTTGCCAAAAATGGTTCTCCCGAAATAATTTCGACTTCAAACCAATAGTGGGTTGCCTCCTGTTCATCGATTTTGGCGATTTCCTTAATCGGCTTTATTTTTATTCCAATCTCTTCAAGGCATTCCCTAACGAGTCCATCATGTAATGATTCAAAATTTTCAACTCTGCCGCCAATAGTGGCCCAACAACCTGGTCCACTTTTTTTCGAAAGACTTCGTTTGCCGATTAAAAATTTATCTCGGTTCCGAATTATTGCATGAACAACATCAAGCTTTTTCATCCTTCAATGATAACTAACTATTATGTCTTGGTCACTAACCCAAGGTTTGCGGTGCGCCGAAGCTGTGTGACCTTCCCCCATTGTCTTGCGGAGTTATTACTTCCTGCGTTTAGTTAACTTGTTAGCTTCATTTCGCATTCTTTTGCAAACTCATTTGGTGTTTTGTATTTTTAAGAACTGTGCGGGCGGTTTTGATTATAATCTATTCTCCATCTTTCAATTTCCTTACGTGCTTCTTCGAGATTTAAAAACCAATGTTGATTCAAACACTCATCACGAAATTTTCCATTAAACGATTCTATGTAGGCGTTCTGAACTGGTTTTCCAGACTGGATAAATTTGAGTTCAATTTTATTTTGAAAAGCCCTTAACAACTGGTGAAAACTTGGCTCATTGTCAGGTTTTGTCATAAGGATGTCTAATCATTGGATAGTGACAATTGAGGCCTTTCATTATTGGTTGTGCAGTCATTAAACTGAACTATTGATTCTGAAGTGGCACTTTGTTTGCTGAACTATCGATTATGAGTATTAGCGAGAAAAGGGCAGTCATAATTTTGGCTATGTTATTGACGGCTGTCTCGTTGCCAGCTTATGCCCTTAATCGTGCGGGCCAGTTGCTTCATCACTGGGAAACGGCGGTGAACCCCGTTCTGCATCCGGAGGATCAACATAAGTATCCGCAGATAATCAAATTACCCCATGTGGAGATTCCTTTGAGTTTTGTGCAGGCCAATCTTTCCGCTCAAATGGATGAGAGCATTCTAAAATCATTGGTATTTAGCAAAGAAGGGGTACCTACGATTCGTTGGATTTTAGCGCCTGGAGCAAAAGATATTGCTGTTGGTTCAATGACAGAAATATTTAATAACGAATTGCTAGACTTTCTAAAGTCAAAAAAAATGGATACATCGATTCATTACGAATTTACCGGTTACCCAACAGCCTCAACCACGTATTTAATTGAAGATCCAAACAACAAAACTGTTTTTTTTGTTAAAACTTCAAACTCGATGGCCCCAGCGGGAACATACAAAGTCAAAAAGAGAGAACCCTGGGAATCTAACGATGCGCGAATAGTTAATGATTACCTTACCGGCTTAAATCGAGAGGTGCCGTTTAAGCATTTTGGTTTTTTTCCAGAATCTGCTGGATTTGTTTTAAATGGGATTGGAATGGCTCTGATTATTAGAGAAGCCGGAGACATTAATGAAAAGGAAAATTCGCGGAAGATATACTTACCCGCATTTTCGGCTTTAGACCCAGTTCTAGGTGCCGAGATTGCTAAAAAAAATGGTTTCGCAAATGCAAATGAGTTTTGGTCAAAAATGTTTCCGCAATTGTTGGCGTCTGCGGTAACTGAATTATTTGTTCGCACGGGATTGAAGTTTGACTCAACCCATTCGCAAAACTATTTGTTTGAAATGGATGCGGAAATGAGATTGACCGGAAGAATTATTTTTCGTGATTTAGCCGATATGATGATTTTAAAGTCGTTTTATGATATATATCACGAAAAATATAAATTAAATCGGTTGATGCAAGAAAAACGAATTCTTGATCCCAGTCGAAATGCAAACAGAGTCGGTTTTTACCTGACACCTTTTGAATCAACAAGAGTTCCATTGACTCCATTGCTTGTAAATCACCCATGGCTCCCCAATCAAGCGCAATTGCTTTCACAGTGGGGCCCTTTATTCCAGGCGCGGTCAGCTGAAGTTTTTCGTTCCATGACAGGAATTACAATTGCGAACGAAATGTCCGAAGATAAAATATCATTTGCTGACTATCCACAGCACAAGCGAGACGGGTTTGGATTTGACTTAATGATGAGTTCGACCGCAGAATCATGGATTGCTTTCATGAATCGCGTGCTCCAAGGATCTGCTGCTGTTAGAGCGTGCCATCTGGTTCACTTGTAAAATCTTTGCCGGCTAAAGCTTAAATAGTTTTCTAACTATAGTTTTTCCAGAGCGATTCTTAATAGCATCAATCCAATCGATTAACGGATTTTGCTGAAGTATTAGTTTTCATTGGCCGCAGGAATAGTGCTTTCGACAGGGGAAATATCCTTCCCAACGACGCTTTCTGCAATTTTTCTCTAGACCGGGTGTGTACCTTCTGCGAGATCATGATTTAAAAAATCGTGGAACAAAACAGGCTACCGACCAAGCCGCCCTCCCTGCGCCGGGTGCGAGGGCCACCGAAACAACAGCCACAATTAGACGATGCGTTTTTTCAGCAGCACTTCGAAGAATTCAATCAATCTTGCGACTAAAAAACAGTCGCAACGGCTTTATTCAACCGTTCGGCCAAAAACATTACTCAACTGTATTAAAGTTGTTCAGCTTAAATCCAATTAAAGCGAATTTGATTTTCGATCAAGATCTTCTGATCTTCTGGTTCTGTTTACAATCGCTGTTATTCTGGGGACTCCATATGTCGCCATGACTTCAGCGGCAAATAGAATATTACTTGAAACTAAATGATCAGATTTCATTTTATACCTCTTGGTTCATGCTGACTTATGTTTGTACCGATTGCTTCGAGAAACTTTAAATAATTTACAAATTCTAATTTTTTTAAACTTATTTCTTTTTAGAATTATTTTTGCTAAGTCCACTTTTTTTTAGAAGCTATATCCATAGCTTCTTGAAGAATTTGACAATCTAGGGTTTTTTGACCCAAAGCACGTTTTTTCTTAGGGTAACTGCGAGAACAATGGCCGTCAATAATCTAATACTTAAAATCAATTTAATGGGATCCGTTCGATTTTCGACCTCAAATTCGACATTAATTTCGTAAAAGTCTAATTGGAACGCTCAGAAAACTGTTAGAGACGGCGTGACTAAGTATAGTAATAAACTACCAACTTTCACTTCAAAGTAGAAATGAAAACAAATTCCTTCTTCGGTCGGTCAGGAGCGTCTCTTATTTCTTTTACCTTATAGCCGCATTCTACGAGAGATCTTTCAATCGCCTCCTGTTCACGAAAGCGCAATGTAGACTCAGATTTAATTGTTGCACCGTCAGACTCAAAAACATACGTCCACCGAAAGCGCACAAGCTCCTTCGTCAAATCCATTAA
>JAYSSX010000040.1:0-5574 GCA_043720315.1 Pseudobdellovibrionaceae bacterium
ATTTTTTTAATCATGGTGCAAGCTGTACCTATCTTGGTTTGGTTAGAGCGCCGTGGTTCGGGTTTTATTCAAAATCGTTTTGGTCCCAATCGAGTAGGCCCGTTGGGCTTGATGCAACTATTGGCTGATGCCGTAAAGTTTTTAACTAAAGAAGAGTTTATGCCTGCAAATGGTGTAAGAGTTCTTTATTACGGAGCCCCTGTTGTTGCTTTGGTTCCTGCTGCTTTGGCGTTTTGTGCGATTCCTTTGGGAACGCCTATGCATATTGAGGCGTTTGAAATGTTGGGTGCGTCTTGGGGTCCCTATACTTTTCTAGTGCAAGGTTATGAAGTCGGAGTAGGAATCGTTTTTATTTTGGGAGTTTCTTCGTTGGCCTCTTATTCCATTTTGATGGCGGGCTGGGGATCAGGAAATAAATATTCGTTGTTAGGTGCCTTGCGCGCCAGTGCCCAAATCATCAGTTATGAACTGGCTTTAGGCCTTTCTATTGTTGGAATTATTTTGATGTATGGAACCTTTAATTTGACCGACATGATTCAGCTGCAAGCGGGTGCGCTGAATTTTTCAGTCTCTGGATCAAAAATGGTGATTCCATTTTTACCAAACTGGGGAATTTTTTTCCAACCCCTAGGTGCTATCATTTTCTTCGCGGCAACCTTTGCCGAAAGTAATCGATTGCCGTTTGACTTGGCTGAGGGAGAGGCAGAATTAGTTGCCGGATTTCACGTGGAATACGGTGGATTTAAAATGCTCTTATTTTTTATTGGTGAATACGGCCACATGTTGGTGGCTTCAGCATTGATGGCCACTTTCTTTTTTGGCGGATACCAACTGCCTTTTGTTACTCCCTCCGATGTTCTTTCATGGGCCCAAGGAATCTTTGGAGTGGGAACGGCAGCCAGCGTAGTCACTGGTCTTATTCATTTCGCTGTTTTGTTTGCTAAGATTGCTGTTTTCTTATGGTTATATATTCAAGTTCGCTGGACGTTGCCACGCTTTCGCTACGATCAATTGATGGACTTGGGTTGGAAAACAATGTTGCCGTGGGCTTTGTTTAATACAATTGCAACAGCAGTCGTGATTTTCATTACACAAAGCTAAAGTTAAAACTAAGAGGTGTCGTTTGAATATTGAAGCATTTTTATTTTGGTTTTTAGCCATCATCACTGTCAGCTCGGCATTGATGGTTATCTCAATTCCTAACCCGGTCTTTTCAGCGCTATCTTTGGTAATGACTATGGTGGGAGTGGCGGCGTTGTTCGTTACTCTTCAGGCCTATTTTATTGCCGGTGTTCAGCTGATTGTTTATGCAGGAGCAGTAACCGTCCTTTTCGTAATGGTTTTAATGTTGTTCGATTTAAAACATGAATTGCAGGCGTTTACTCGCGGAAAAATTTCGGGCGGATTTAAAATTGCGGCTGTAGGAATGTTGGCGGGATTAGTCGTTGGCGCCATTTTGTCGGCGAACTCTTTAATGAAAGCACCAGGAAATTCGGAAGTTTTAGTTGCTGGCGACGGAACCAAAGCTTTGGGAAAACTTTTATTCACTCAATATCTTTTTGGATTTGAAGCTTTAGGAATTTTGCTATTAGTCGTCGCTGTGGGAGCGGTAGCGCTTTCAAGAAGCAAAGGGGGCACACATGCTAAACACTGAGATGTTTACTCAAGTTGGATTGTCACATTATTTAGTTTTATCGGCAGTTATGTTTTGTATTGGAATGACTGGGGTTTTATTAAGAAAAAATGCCATCGTTTTACTGATGTCCATAGAATTGATGTTGAACTCTGTAAACTTAAGCTTTGTGGCTTTCAGTCACTATTTGGGAAAACAAGAAGGTCAAATCATGGTTTTCTTCGTTATGACTATTGCTGCAGCGGAAGCCGCAGTGGGATTGGCGTTGGCTGTTTCTATTTTTAAAAGATTTAAAGAAGTAAATATTAAGTTCTTCGAACACTTAAGAGGCTAAAATGAATTATGAAGTACTAATGGCCCTATTAATATTGGCTCCGTTTGTTGGTTTCTTAATCAACGGATTAAGATATCAAAAGCATTCGGCAAACGTAGCTGGAATCATCGCAACAACAGCTGTTGCGATTTCATTTATTGCAGCGGTTATTTTATCAGTAGAACTGGTTGCGTTGTCGGCAGAAACCCGAAGAATTGCTGTTAGCTTTTTCCAATGGATAGCGATTGATTCTTTTAAAGTCGATGCCGGATTTGTGATCGATCCCATTTCAATGATTATGATTTTAGTCATTACGGGAGTGGGAGCTTTAATCCATTTATTCAGCATTGGTTATATGCACCACGATAAAGGTGCTGCCAAGTATTTTTCTTATTTAAATTTGTTTTTGTTCAATATGTTGTTGTTAGTTTTAGGCGACAACTTGTTAGTTATGTTTGTGGGCTGGGAAGGCGTTGGCCTATGTTCCTACTTGTTAATTGGATTTTGGTTTACCGACAAAGAAAAGGCAGCAGCTGGAATGAAAGCGTTTATTACCAATCGAATTGGTGATGCGGCTTTTATTATTGGTATGTTTATTTTATTTTATAACTTTGGAACATTAAAATTTGCCGATCTCATTAGCTTATTACCAGCAAATCCTGACTATACCTGGGCTGGTGCAATCACCTTAGGAACTTTATTTTTATTTATCGGTGCAACGGGAAAGTCGGCGCAGATTCCTTTGTACGTTTGGTTACCTGATGCAATGGCTGGCCCTACTCCAGTATCGGCCCTCATCCATGCGGCAACGATGGTTACTGCAGGCGTATATATGATCGTGCGTTTGAATCCTTTATTTATACTAGCTCCAAATACAATGATGATTATCGCCTGTATTGGTGCTGCAACTGTCGTTTTTGCGGCACTCATTGGCCTTACTCAATGGGATATCAAAAAGGTACTCGCTTATTCAACCGTTTCGCAGTTGGGATATATGTTTCTAGCTTGCGGAGTTGGAGCATTTGGCGCGGCGATGTTTCATTTAATGACTCACGCCTTTTTCAAAGCCTTAATGTTCTTAGGTTCGGGAAGTGTGATCCATGCTATGCACGAAGAACAAGATATCCGTAAAATGGGCGGTCTTAAAAAATATCTGCCGATTACACATACAACTTTTTTAATTGGTTGGATTGCCATTATCGGACTACCGCCCTTCGCAGGTTTCTTTTCTAAAGATGAAATTTTGTGGATGTCTTATCATAGTCCTTTAGGCAATAAGGCGTTGTGGGTTATGGGAGCACTTGGTGCTGCGCTAACTGCATTTTATATGACCCGGTTAATGGCATTAGCCTTCTGGGGTAAATCACGAGTTCCAGCCAGCGTGCATCCGCATGAGTCGCCGCCAACGATGACTATTCCACTAATTGTTTTGGCGCTTCTTTCTGCGATAGGTGGATGGATTGGTATTCCTCATGTAATAGGAGAAAACTTAGGGCACATTCCAAACCTTTTAGAGAATTGGTTTCATCATGCCATTGTTGCCGTTCCAGGAATGGCCGAAGCGGAAGCTAGTGAAGAGTGGATGTTAATGGGGGTTTCGGTTACGCTAGCTGCCATTTCTGCCTTTACAGCTTATCATTTTTACGTCAAAGATCTCTCTAAACCAGAAAAGGTGGCCAAAGCTAGCGGCCCCCTTTATCAATTGATCTTTAATAAATTTTTCGTCGATGAGTTGTATTTCAAGACTATCATTAATCCTTTAATTAAATTGAGTCAGAATATTTGGCTGTATATCGATGTGAATTTTATCGATAAAGCGACTTATTTTGTTTCCGACTTAGTTAAAGGAGGCGGTCAGTTAGTTCGAAATTTTCAGAATGGTAATATTCAACAATATGCCATGTACATTGCTTTGGGCGTTGTGACCACATTGACATTTATTTTATTGAGGTAAGTATGATTTTATCCGCGATTGTTTTTTTGCCATTGATTTGCGCCATAGTGATCACGTTCTGGCCCAACAAACATACAGTTAGACCATTAGCATTGGGTCTATCACTGATTGAGTTTCTACTAAGTATTAGTCTGTTATGGAAGTACAATCCAGATAGCGCTAGTTTACAGTTGGTTGAAAAATATCCGTGGATTTCACAATACGGAATTAATTACTTCTTGGGTTTAGATGGATTATCGTTATGGCTAGTTCTTCTAACCACATTTTTAGTTCCTATCATTATTTTGGGGGCTTGGCATTCGATTGATCAAAAAATCAAAGGGTTTCATGCAGCGATGTTTGTATTACAGACGGCAATGTTAGGAACTTTTTTAGCCATCGACGCTATTTTCTTTTACCTGTTTTGGGAATTATCTTTAGTGCCTATGTATTTTATGGTGGGTATATGGGGTGGACCGCGAAGAATCTATGCGACCATTAAATTCTTTATTTATACAATGGCAGGCTCTGTTCTTATGTTAGTGGCAATCATCTATATGATGTTTCTTACCCAAGAATCATTTGGACATATGAGCGCCAGTCTGTTGGATTTCTATAAACTGCAGATTCCATTTGTCGGCGGCCAATTTTTTAGCGTACAAACGCTTTTATTTTTTGCTTTTGCAATTGCTTTTGCAATCAAAGTTCCCGTATTTCCCTTTCATACATGGTTGCCAGATGCCCACGTTGAGGCCCCGACTCCGGGATCAGTTATCTTAGCTGGTGTAATGTTAAAAATGGGAACTTATGGTTTTTTACGTTGGGTAATTCCTGTATTTCCTGAAGCCACTGAATACTGGGCATGGTTATTTATGTTAGTAGGAACAATAGGAATTGTTTACGGAGCATTGGTCGCAATGATTCAGCCAGATATTAAAAAGCTAGTAGCTTATTCATCAGTATCGCACATGGGGTATGTTTTAATTGGATTGTTTTCATTGAATCATTTCGGAATCACTGGTGGTCTTTACCAAATGTTAAATCATGGTATCAGCACAGGCGCTCTATTCTTATTGGTGGGAATGATTTACGAAAGAACACATTCTCGAGAAATTTCTAAGTACGGCGGAATTGCCGCTGTTGTACCCCTATTCACAATCGCTTTTTTTATTATGACTTTATCTAGTATCGCCGTACCACTCACTAATGGATTCATTGGCGAGTTCTTTATCTTACTAGGAGCCTTTAAAGCCGATGTTTTCTTTGGTTCGGTTGCAGTAAGTGGCGTTGTATTGGGCGCTGTTTACATGTTGTGGATGTTTAAACGAGTTTTCTTCGGGCCAAAAGGGGAGCTGGCTTCTGATGCGAAACATCCTCTTCTTGACTTAAGCCTTCGAGAAATGGTGGTCCTAGCCCCACTTATAGTTTTGGTTTTTTGGATGGGTCTATTTCCAAATCAGTTTTTAAATTACTCTAAGAAAAGCATCGATCATTTGATTGTGAACCAATCAAATTATGAACTAACGGTTTTAGAAAACCCTGCTGAGAAAGTTTATGCTCAAGCACCAGCTACCGAGGTAACTAAATGAATCCAATAGGCATCAATGATATTTTATTAATAACGCCATTTCTTGCTTTGTTTTTAACTAGTATTATTCCAATCACTATTAAAGTCCTTCGTGGAAATGCGGAACA
>JAYSSX010000041.1:0-8002 GCA_043720315.1 Pseudobdellovibrionaceae bacterium
CTATTACGCGAACAGATTACCCTGTTGGATTACAAACCGCATTTCAGTATTTATGATGACTCAGACCAATTAAGTCTGATCAAAAAGATAATGAATGCTTTTAATATCAACGATAAAATTTATCCGCCAAAGGCATTTCGCAGTAAAATTAATAATGCTAAAATGTTGGGACTGAATCCGCAAAATATTCATCAGGCCAAATACCTTCACTATGATCAAAAAACCATAGAAGTTTTTGCTGCCTACGAAATCGAAATGAAAAAATCCAATGCTTTGGACTTCGGTGATCTCCTATCCAAGGTGTATGATTTATTTTTAATGTATCCAGATGTATTAAAATCTTACCAAGATAAATTTAAATACATTATGGTCGATGAGTACCAAGATACCAATCACATTCAGTACCTTTTGATTAAAACTCTGGCTAGTAGCCATAAAAACTTATGCGTAGTAGGAGATGAAGATCAGTCTATCTACAGTTGGCGTGGTGCAGATATCAGTAATATTCTAGATTTTGAAAAGGATTTTACTTCGGCCAAAATTGTTAAGCTGGAGGAAAACTATCGCTCGTCAAAAAATATTGTCACGGCCGCTTCCCAAGTCATAAAAAACAATACCGAACGAAAAGAAAAGACCTTATTCACTAATAATGCGGAAGGCGACTTGATCCATATTCATGAAGAAAAAAATGAATATGAAGAAGGTCGTTTCGTTGCCAAAAAAATTCAATCAATGATGGCCGAAGGCCATGGTGTATTTAGTGACTATGCCGTATTTTATCGGACCAATGCTCAATCCCGGGTTCTGGAAGAACAATTGCGAACTCATTCTATCCCCTATCGATTGGTAGGCGGCGTTCGTTTCTACGAACGCGCAGAGATAAAAGACCTTATTTCTTATTTAAAACTATCTGTTAATCCTACCGATGATATTGCCTTGAAAAGGGTGATCAACACCCCGGCACGAGGCATTGGTAAAACGACAGTCGAAAAATTAGAGGATATTTCGGTACATAAAAAACTATCAATGTTTGAATCTATTTTACAAGCTTGCGAACAAAAAGTATTTAATTCCGGAACAACTTCGAAACTTCGGCAGTTTCATACTTTAATGAGCGAATTGATGGAGTTATCTGCGCAGTATAGCCTGATTGATTTTTACCATTTAGTTTTGGATAAAACCGAATACGCAAAACGATTACAAATCGAAGATAACGTTGAGGCACAGAGTCGCCTTCAGAATTTAGAAGAGCTTTCAAATGCAATGACCCAGTTTAGTAAAGAACGTGAAGACGGCGGCCTCATTCAATTTTTGGAAGAAATGGCCTTGGTCAGTGATGTGGATTCGCTAAAAGAAGAAATCAATGGTGTCACTTTGATGACATTACACGTTTCAAAGGGATTAGAGTTTCCCTATGTGTTTATTGTAGGTTTAGAAGAAAATCTTTTCCCTAGTGACCGCGGTGAAGAAGATGATGAAAACGAAATTGAAGAAGAACGAAGACTCGCCTACGTAGGAATGACCCGAGCCAGAAAGAATCTGCATTTAACCTATACTCGAACCAGGCGCGTATGGGGCCAAGAACAAAGCAACCCCCCTTCTCGTTTCCTAAAAGAGATCCCAAAAGAATTAACGAAGTTTACTACAGCTGCAGAGCTTCCCAGTTTTGTTGCCCGATTTGCAAGTAGTCCGGGGGCGACCTCTGGCAATTCTTATGCAGACACTAGCTATCAAAGTTACAAGTACAAAAAAGGTGGAACTAGATCCGACTCAGAATCTTTTCCTGATTACGAAAATGAATCACAGGCTGATCACAGCTACTTTAAAGGCATGAAAATTAAACATCCCACTTTTGGGGTTGGTTCGGTCTTTCAACTGGAAGGTTCTGGGGAAGACCTAAAAGTCAGCGTTTTGTTTTCCGATCAAACCATCAAAAAATTTGTAGCAAAATATGCCCGCTTGGAAAAACTTTAGGCTTGAAAAGGAATTCAAAAGAGGGTTAGCATAGAACTATTCTAAACTAAGGATGTTCTATGAAAATATTGTTGTTTGTTTTGACGTTATCACTGGGCCAATATTCACTGGCTCAATCAAGAAAAAAGGCCCCAACCGCGACACCAACGGCAGCGGTTCAAGACACTGGTTATGTCTACTCAGGAAGTAATTTACACGAAGCAGTCGTCAGCATGACTGACGGATCTTTCGCAAGTGGTGGCGGCAATACATCTATTAATCTTAACGGTGCTTATCGCTACCAATCATTGATGGGAATGCAATTTGGTGGAAGATTGAATTTTGTCAACGTAAGTACTAAAGGAGCCAGTGGTTCCTACATGGGCATTTGGGGCACCTTCACTTACAATTTTGATCAGTCGTGGAATATCTCTAATAGCATTTTTGCTGAAGTAGCATTAGGGATGGTTGATACTTATTTCGGAGTGAGCGGTTTATCCGGCCCTTCTGAGAAAAAGTTTTCTTACGAGTTATCAGGTGGAAAAAGAATTCCATTGTTTGACCGTTTTAGTTACGAACCTACAGCGGGCATTGTTAAAATTGGTGACGGTGATATGGCCGTTTTCGTAAGATTCTTAAATTTTTCAGCGTTCTTTTAATTTATAATTCAAAACCTATTTCGGTTTTATCGGAAAGGCCAAGTGGCATAAACTTGGCCTTTTTTAATTCTTCCCATTCTTCTAAATACATTTCCAAATTTGAGGGCAGTCGACTGTAATCTTTTAAAGGATTGTGATAAGTTGCTTGCACTCCATCAAACCCGGTGAATTTCCGAAAGTCAGTACTTATCTGATGTTCAAAATTAGGTGCATAAGTCATTTTTCCGCCGCCGCTCGGAATATCAATGGAAAGTGTCGGCATCGCTAGTCCCGATAAATGACCCCAAAGTTCTTTTTGAATCGCTAGGGACTCGTCGATAGAAGTTCGCAAGTGATCACTGCCAAAAGAAGGGTCACACTGAAACATGTAATATGGCTTCACTCGCAAAAAAAGGAGACGTCGCGAGAGTCCCTGAATAATGGCCGGATGATTATTTACCCCGTTTAGCAACACCATCTGGTTAAATACGGGCACACCGTTATCGACCAGCAACTCTAATCCAGCTGCGGCCTCTGCGGATAATTCTTTGGGATGATTAAAATGAGTCATCAAATAAACCGGCTTATATTTTTTAAGAACTTGCACTAACGAAGTCGTTACTCGCATTGGATTTACCACTGGCATACGACTGCCAATTCGGATAATTTCAACATGTTCAATTTGCCTTAAGTCTTTTAAGATTCCGGCTAACACCTCATCCGACAAGGTTAAAGGATCGCCTCCAGATAAAATAACTTCCCGAATTCCTTTTTGCTGACGAATATAATTTAAAGCCGTTTGATAGTCTTTTTGGCTGGCGAGGAATTGTTCCTGTCCGGTAAAATGCTTCCGAGTACAATAACGGCAGTACACACTACAAATATCAGTAATCAAAAAGAGAACTCGATCTGAATAACGGTGAATAATTCTTTCCACCGGATTATTTTTTCTTTCACCTAAAGGATCTAGTTCAGAAAAATCTTGAGCTTGCTGTTGCTCTGAAACTTGAGGGATTGCGATTCTTCTGATGGGATCAAATTCATCGGAGGAATCAATTAGGGAAAGATAATAAGGTGTTGCCCTAACATTAAAATGATTCTGATTTCGATTTTCAAAAAAAAGCTTTTCCTGCGGACTTAAGGATACCCATTTTTCAAAGTCTTCTTTTTTTTGCGCTGATAAACGCATTTGCCATGGCCATTGCTGCCAATCTGTCGCACTGATCTTCGAATAAGATTCGGTACTTTTAATAATTTCCCATTGATTATGGAACTGCAGCTTCATAAGGATTTTTTAATCTTTTGATTCTTAAGAGTCAATGGAAGGAGATTTTTAGGACATAAAAACCGGGTTTTTTAGAAAAACCAGCTCAAATTGTGTTAAACCCTCGAGCGTCCGGCTGTATCTGGCGTACCCGCCATGTAACTGAGCAACCCTTTTAACCAAGGCCAAACCTAATCCTGTACTATCTGAAAACGATTCATCGCCGACAAAGGGCAAAAATAATTTATCAATTAATTCTTCACTGACCCCGGGACCGTGATCCAATATTTTGACAATCAACTGCTTCTGTTCGCTTTCTAAAACCACCTCGACAGTTTGATCTTTTGGCGACCACTTGATAGCGTTGTCTAATAAGTTCTGAAAAGACTGCTGAATTAAAGTAGCTTCCCCTAAAAATAGAAAATCTCCATTTTCCTTCGCTGATAATTTAATCGAAATATTTTTTTTCTCGGCTAAGGTGGACAATTTAACGATTGTGTCCGAAGCCAAATCCAAAAGATGTGCTGTCTCTACTTGATCTTCAGAAAACCGATAAGCAGAACGACCAAAATCTAAAATCTTCTGAAGGACTATTGATAACTGAGTCGTTTGACCGACTAATTTAGCTTTTAACTGAACCGTTACCCCTTCAGCCTGTGAAATTTCGTTTTTTAAAATAAATAAAGGTGTCTTTAGTTGATGAGTGGCATTCATAAAAAACTCTTCCTGCCAGCGATTAGACTCTTTCACCTGACCAATTAACTTATTAAAAGCTTCAGCTAATTCCTTAATTTCAGACGGCCAATGCGGAACATTGATCTGACTTATAATTTGGGAACGATCGGTATCGGTAACTTGGGATACTAACTTTGAAATCGCCCCAGCTATAGCCCGAGAAACCACCAAACTTATAAAAACCGAAAGCAATAGAAATACCGGAAAGATAGAAAGCAGACGACTGTTGAGACGATCTTGTTGAATGTCAATAAAATCGGCGGGTACGGCAACTTGTACCGCACCTCTTACATAGTCATCCCTATCTAATATGGGAATCTGGACAAGGCGGTAGGATTTTAAAAAACCATCGTGATCGCGGACCGACACGTAAGAAAAAGAATTCCTAACCGCTACACCCATTGATTTTTCGTCGATGGGCAATTCACTGGCTCCCAAAGAGTCCGACCGATCAACAATCAATCCTTCATGATCAACCACTTGTACCAATGACTTTCCATGCGGAAACGGGAAAATTTTATCTTCGATAGAAGCTTCCGAATTAAAATCTAAAATGTCGAAGCGCTGGCCCTCAATCAAAAGGCGGCGCAAGTCCAACGCATAATTTACCAGCAAAGCATCAAATTCTAAGAGTAGATTTTTTTTAGTTTCAGAGTTGATAACAAAATAGGTACCTAGGCCAAAAATCATCGAAGAAATAAATACAGCTAAAGCCGTTAAAATCTTGATGGAAAGAAATTTTCTATTCAATCTTCTGCCTTTAATACGTATCCGGCACCAACCACAGTATGGATCAGGCGTTTTTCAAAAGGATAATCAATTTTTTTACGAAGCATATTAATATACACATCTACGATATTGGTATCAGAATCAAAGTGCATGTCCCAAACATGTTCGGCAATTTGGCTACGACTGAGTACTTTACTTTGATTTTTTATTAAAAAAGATAATAGCAGAAATTCTCGATTGGATAACTCTATTTTAGTTTCTCCTCTAGTCGCGGTTCGTTTTTCCAAATCAACAGATAAATCAGCCAAGGTTAAATCCTGTTTGGATACTGATTTATCGATTCTTCGATATAACGATCGTAGGCGCGCCTTGAGTTCATCCAACTCAAAAGGTTTTGTCATGTAATCATCAGCGCCAGCATCTAAACCCAAAACCTTAGTTTTCGTTGTATTGTACGCAGTAACTAGAACAATTCCGCCGCGAAATTCATTCTGTCTGGCTTGCTTTATTAAATCAATTCCACTCTGATGTCCCAATTTGATATCTACACAAAGAATGTCATATTGATTGTTTTCTAATAGAGTCAATGCCGCATCGATGCTGTTCGCTTCGTCAGCCTGGATACCCGAGGCCCTTAGATCTTTCGATATAAAAGAAGATATCTTTGTCTCATCGTCGACCACTAGGACTTTCATTTTTCTAGTATATACAGCCAGGCCCCTAAAATCACATAATAATTAAGCATTAAAAAAGTTTAATACTCCCTTAAACTGGATTTAATTTGAATAGGCTATAGTTATAGATAAGAAATCGAACAATACATCTTCATAGGAGAAGAAAATGAAATCATTAGTCGTAGTTACTACAGCATTGTTATCAATCGCTTTCGCTGCTCATGCAAATGAAGCCGGCGGTAAAAAAGAACATTACAAACAAGCTAAAGAAGAATGCCTTAAAGACCAACCGACTATAAAAGGTAAGGCTCTTAAGACTTGCATCAATGAAAAAATGAAAAAATAATATTTTATGCCTATTGCAATAGTAATAGGGCAGGAGTTTATGTTTCCTAGTACCCTTCCGCAAAAGCCCGGGACTCCTCTCGGGCTTTTCTATTTGTACCCCAGCGTTCTTCCTTCCTAGAGAAGACGACGCTACACCAGTCTCAGTTAGAGATCCCTGCATAGTCTTTACACCGTTAGCCTACTTTCTTTTCAACTGTCTAAACTTTAACACCCGTCTCAAGATGAGATTCACTTTTTAAATTAAATACTTAAGACTCCTCTGATTTTTAGGGTTTCTGGCGCACTCTTTGAAGTAACCAAAGTTAGTAATAAACTGCAGGACGCATTAACCAGGAGGATTTATGAAAAAGATATGGGGTTTTAACGACCCGAAAACCAGAAAATATGGTCTACTGACCTTATTATTTTTTGCCCTCGGATTCAATTTAAGTATGAATCCAAAAATGGCTGAACATTTTGTTAGAAATGAACTCCCAGAGGTCTTTTCTACAGAACTTGCTGCTACTTCAGATGAAATTGTTCAGGCCACAGTAAAGCAACACGAATACCTATTAGGCACAGCCGATCTAGGTAAAGGCGTTAACAATGTCAAAATCAAACTTTCCGAAAAAGACGGAAAAACTAGTGCCAGTATCGACTCGGTAACTGTCGCTGCTTCCGCAGACACTTGCACAGATTGTTTGAAAAAATTAACTAGTCAGTCCTTTAACTATTCTTTGGCATTAACTAAAGACAACTTGGATGCAATCAAAAAATTGGTTGAAGCCGATGTTATTAAGGCTGCAAAAGAAGCTAAAGTAGATGTTAAAAAGGACGAGAAAAAAGACGATAAAGTAGCCGACAAAAAAGATAAAGATGCAAAAGAAGGCGAATTCGAAGAAGCCGACATTGCTGAATGGGCTAAAAATTGTTCTAAGAAAAGTGAAGATGATGATTTAGATTGTCATAAAGACAACCTTTCAAAATTATCAAAGCACTTAAAAAATAATTCTAAGCAAGCTTCAATAGTTAAAAAGTATTTTGATAAATATATTAAATCCGATTTAGCTAAAGCACTTCGTAAAGACACCTTAACGGAAGAATACAAAGAAGCTTACGCTGCAATGGGTGAAATCGTTGAAGACCTAGAAAGTAAAAACGGAAAATCGACTGTGCAACAAATTTATAAATTGGCTGCAAAAGGTGTTGAAGACCGTACACGCGCTGCCGAAAGACTTCGCATGGAAGGTTTTAACGAAGGTAATCCTTTAAAATTTCAAGAAGGTTTACGTCAGTTGTCGATGTTGGAACCTAGTTTTTACTCTACAGCTTCAATGCTAACAAGTGCAACAAGTGGCATGATTGATTTATCAGACAAAGATTTGTCGGGTTACCAGTCTATGTTTCAAACTAACTACTCGACTCCAGTAAGAAGTTTCTTAACTCAACTTGCTAGAGGTTGTTCGCAAACAAGTCTGAACTCAACTTCAAACTTTAATGGTTGTAGTGTTCCCACAATTTCAATCGGCGACAGCGATACTAGCGAAGTAGTTGTAAGTAGCACATTAAATAGAAATACATTAAATAGAAGTGCTTTATTAAATCGATCAACTAACCGTGCATTAGTCAGCCCTTCGGCTCGAACAGGAGCCCGTGGTTACGTAGATCCCCGTTACAACCGC
>JAYSSX010000042.1:0-9278 GCA_043720315.1 Pseudobdellovibrionaceae bacterium
TACGACTTTTCAGCGAACCCCGTGAAGAATTGTCGTTGTGGGATATGCTTAACGAAAAAAGTATGTCATGGGGATTTGCCGGCGCTGACGCTTCAGCCAAAGCCATCCCTTTTTCAAACTGGCTCATTAAGTTTCCTAGTTATAAATCACTTTTTGAAATTACAACTAACCATGTCTTGTTGACTTCAGAACTCGTATCGAATTTTTCAAAAGACAAAATGAAAATTCTATCGGCGCTAAAGAAAGGAAACTTTTATACATCGATAGATCTATTAGGTAATCCGAAAGGCTTTTATGCAATTATGGAAACCAAAGATAAAAACTACTTGATGGGCTCCAAATTAAGTTTACAAAAAGCACTAAAATTGAAAATTGGTTTGCCTAATCGCCCGCATGAATTTTTTGAAATTGTAATTATTAAAGATGGACAACGTTTAACAAGTTTTAATGACCATGAAGTGGAGTATGAAATAACTGAACCCGGTGTTTATCGTGTTCAAGTTCGTATCGCTACTTACCTTCCCATACCCGACGGTAGCAAGTGGATCTCTTGGATTTATTCAAATCCTTTTTTTGTTAATCGGTAATCGGATTACCATTTCTTCTTTTACCAGATTTTGACAACACAGCCTTTTATTTGGTTCCCATTTTCTGCTTTCACACAGTTCATTTTCTAATTCATTCCTGGGATCAAATTTGTCAAGTCCCTGCACCACTTCAATAACACAAGTTCCGCAGGTCGCAAAACCGCCACAACTATGAGAAATATCAATATTATTTTCGATCAAAGATTCCAATATAGTCTGTTCTTGACTCGCTAAGACAGGTTGTTTTTCGTCAGAGAAAAAAAAAGTTATCTTTTTATGCATTATTTAAGCTTATTTCATTGAATACTCAGAATCAATTTTGTATCAATTCTATATGAGATTTATAGCCTTCGATTTAGAAACAACAGGATTTGTAAGTGGTGTGGACCAAATTATTGAAGTTGGAGCCGTCAGATTCATTGACGGCCAGGTAGACGCCATTTTTTCTACCTTAGTCGACCCTTTAAAACCTATTCCTTTGGCTGCTTCTAAAGTGAATGGAATTACTGACGACATGGTTAAAGGCCAGCCTAGGATTGAAACTTTACTAGCCTCTTTCACTGAATTTTGCGGAGACGATATCTTGGTTGCACATAATTCACCTTTTGATACTCAGTTTTTGGTGGCTGATTATGTTAAACACGAATTTGCAACCCCTACCGGTTTGGTTCTCGATACATTACCGATTTCAAAAAAAGTGTTCCGGGGTTTGGCAAATCATAAGTTAGGTACCATCGTTAGCCATTTAAAAATTCCAACGACTGATTTCCACCGAGCCGAAGAAGATGCCACCTATTGCGGAAAAGTATTTATTGAAATGATAAAGAGAATTTCGATTAATGGCCAACCACCAGCTATTGATAACTTAGTAGCGTTAACAGGCAAACCCCATTATAAATTTCCCATAGTAGAACGTAAACCCAAGCAGCTGGACCTACTAAGTCTTTTTTAGGCATTCTTAGTCTATCTTAACAGCCACTGGCCATCGTCGCCCACGTCCGAAAGAATGTTTAGTGACTTTCAATATGGGTGGAGCCTGCCATCTTTTAAATTCAGTCTTTAATAGCATGCTAAATAACCAGTGATCGGTTTTTGATTTTGCGTCTTCGCCGTTTTCAACAATTTTAACTACAGATGCGTCTAAAATATCGTATTCAGGCAAAGTATCCTGATCTTTTTGATTTTCCTTTAACTCAGCACTAGCAGGTCGGCTAATTATCTTTTCAGGTATAACTTCGTATTCGGCATTATAGTGTTTAGATAAGGCGTAAACATCAGTCTTTATCAAATCGCCTATCGGTGAAAGTCCCCCGCAAGAATCTCCGTACAAAGTAGAATAACCGCAAGCCAACTCACTTTTATTACTGGTATTTAGCAATAAGGACCCGCTGTGATTCGAAAATGCCATTAACAGATTGGCGCGGATTCGTGGCTGGATATTTTCATGTACTAAAGAAAAATCCTTAATTGAATAACTATCTTCAAACAATTTCGTATAATTTTGAAAAAGATCCTGAATCGGAATGGAAATAATTTTGCAATTCAAGTTTTTGGCTAACTTCATAGATAATTCTTCGCTGATACCTAAATTAAATTTAGTCGGCATTGAAATCAATGTAACATTACCCGGTCCCATAGCTTCCACTGCCAAACATGCGACCAAGGTGGAATCTATTCCCCCACTAATTCCTAAGTGAACCTTTGTAAACCCAGTTTTTTTACAGAAGTCAGAAATTCCTAAAATAAGTGCCAGACGTAGATTCTCGAGTCGTTTCGAATCACTGGGTCTCAACTCCCCTTCGCCTTTTTTGAAGTCTACAACACAAAGGTCTTCTTCAAATCGCGAAGCTCTGGCGATTAATTTACCTTTAACATCAACAGCAAAACTGAACCCATCAAATATAATTTCGTCCTGTGCGCCGACCATATTTACGTAAACCATTGGGCATTTAAAATGTTTTACACACTTTTGTACCAACTCTAACCTAACTTTTTCTTTTTCCGAGAAAAATGGAGAGGCGCTGATATTAATAACCAGGTCCAGTTTTTTACCTTTAATTTTCTGTAGAGGATTGAAATGGTACTTTGAAGTATTTAGTTTTGTATCCCATGCCCAAATGTCTTCACAAATTGTGATCAGAATTTTTTTACCCTTGAACGATAAAATATTTTTAGACGTATCCCCGGTTTCAATAAATCTGGCTTCATCAAACACATCACCAGTCGGTAAAAGCTGCTTATTGTAAACTCTGGTCTTTTTGCCTTTTTCCAAAACAATCGCTGAATTAAAATAAGGCTTACCTTTGCTTTTTGAATTGACGGTAATTGCCCCAAAAACGACAAGGATTCCTGCGGGTATTTTTTTTTCGATCGTTTTGATGTGTACTAACTGCGAAGCGACCACTTTTTTCTGTTCTAGCAAATCAAAGGGATGATAGCCAAATAATGCACTTTCAGGAAAAACCACAATATCAATGTGCTTTTCGGCGGAGCGATTTACATATAGTAAGATTTTTTCTGCATTTTCAGAAAAGCGACCTAAACTGGAATCTATTTGTGCTAATGAAACTCTCATGATGCGATTGTCCTACCTCAGGTAGGCAAAATTATAACTCAACTTCATCCGGTTGGCTAATCTCAACTCGGCTTGTAAAGCCTTCTTGATAGCCGTGATGGAATTTGATCGAAACTTCAGGGAATCGCCAGCAGTAATAACCATCACCATTATCGAAATCCACCAAAAATACACCTTTTGGATGCCCACCCAATTTTTCCATTTTGGTTTCCCAAGTTTTGATTTCGGCCTGAACCTGTTCTTCCAGTTCAGCCGCCTTCATTTTGTTGGAGTCTTTAATCGACTTAATGCTGTTTTGAAGCGACTTGACGATTTTCTTGGATTCTTCGGTAATTCGATAAATTAAAGGCAACGCTGAATTCAGTTCGGCCATTGAATATTTTTTGTTTTTATTCAAAGAAAATAGATTACTCAAAAGGTCCCCATCATTTCAGTATCTGTGTGTGAATTTGCTTGTCTATCACCTTCACCAGAACATCAAGCAAAGAAGGTAGAATTCTCTCAAATGGAAAACTTTTCTACTTGGCATGCGTTAGATCTATCCGTCCATACTTTTCGAAATTTGCAAAGCCTGACCGCCCAAAAACAGAATGATCGCGATAATCAGAAGTAAAATGATCGCATATCGCATAAATTTTCCAATCGTCCACTCTTCTTGAGCCTCATCTGCTACTTCTTTAGCCACAGGCGGCTTCACGACGAATTTTTTCTGATTAACTATTGATTCGGTATCTCCTTCTTCGACTTTTAACTTTTGTATTTTTTGCTCACGCTTTTTAATCTTTTCTTTTTCACTAGCCAGGAGGCCCGCCAAGCCCACAGCGCGAATCCTGCGGCCAACCGACTGGTTGTATCCTTCACTTACCGTGTTGACCTTATAGAACTGTGTATCGGCCAAATCTACTGGCGTTTGGATCACCTTGTTTTTATCTTTGCCCAGACCGTCAGCCCCAGTGTTATTTGGTTTATTAAAACGAATGTTATTATTTCTACCTGAATTATTACCAGAATTGCCAGCCTGACGATTTCCAGTATTGCTGCTGTCGCCACCACCGTTTTCGCCATTTCCATTTTTGTTTGTCCCTGAATTCCCAGGGTTTTGCTGACCGTTAAGATTAACATTTTTAGGTGGACGCCCAAAAGCTACCGAAGCGCTTTCATAAAGGTTATTACACTCACCACTTGCCTCACCATATCCTAGGCTGGGTAATTCGCCCACATCCAATAAACACTCCAAATAAGAACCCATGTAGTTCTGTAACCAGCGGTTAAAGGGTTTAAAAATTTGTTGAGCCAAGGCCGTTAATATCGCAATCGTAATTAAAAGTAACAAGGTGTACTCTAAGGTACCTTGTCCGCGGGAATTTGATAAAATACTATTTTTAGCTTGGTTTTTAGTCATTTTTTCCTACACTAATTATATATGAATAATTTTAATCTTTCTGTAGGAATTCTCTTTTTTCTATTAAATCATACTTTAGACTTAAATCCTGCTTTAGCCCTATCTGCTGATTCCTACACCTTAGAAACTGAAATGAATTTCAATAGCAAAAAATTTGATCAGGTGATTAAAGACTTATCACCTCAAATTGAAAATCTGGATCGCAAGGGACTCCTTATGCTGGGCCAGGCCTACTTTGGATCTGCTGATTACCAATCGGCCGTAAACACCTACAATGCAGCTCTTAGTTTAAATGCCAAAGACTTTGAAGCAAAAACCCTCCTCGCTGAGGCTCTTTTTAAATCTGGCAAAAAACAAGAAGCCTTGGTCGCACTTAAAGAAGCTGTCGAAATTAATTCTAAATACGTTCCGGCCTATAAGGCCTTAATCAGCCAATATGAATCAATCAGCAACAAATACGAATTGCGATTACTTTATCAAGACATGATTGATTCCTTCGGCGAAAAATCTGAATACGTGCTTAAAGCTTGCGAATTGAATACCATTTCGGGCATGCATGATATGGCGAAAAACTACTGTCAAAAAGGAATTAACAAATACCCTAACGTCGTAAACAACTATGTAAACTTGGGGCTTACTTTAAAAGATACCGGTGAAATCGCAGAGGCAGAAAGGTATTTGAAACTTGCTGCTGAAAAATTTTCCGAGTCCGAACTAGCGCAGATTTCCTACGCCCACCTTCTCAATGAACAAAAAAACTTCATTGCTGCTTACAAGCATTATATTAAGGCCAGTCAGTCCAATCCAAATTCCAAGGATGCATATATTGGAATCGGAAAAACCGGACTAGAATTGAAAAAGTTTGATGAATCGTTGAGCGCGTATAAGAAAGCCTGCTTTTTAGATAAAACATCGGTTACAGAGGTAAGGCGGGCGGCAAACATAATAAGAACTTCTAAAAATAGGAAAAACCTTGAACCTTTTGAGAAGCTAGCTGAAAACTGTCACAAATAAACGGCTTCAGAACTAGTTAAAATAATGTTTAACAAAACTATCAGATAAATTGTCCAATAAAGTAACTCGAAAACCTAATTCCTTAAAATTACCGCTCATTTTTTTGGCCAAACTCAAATCTGATCCAGTAAAACTGGCAAAATTTTGCCAAGGAGTTGCTCGTAATGAATTCATCTCGACCATTTTAAAACCGGCTTTAAGTAATTCATTAGAAGCTGAAAATAGTTTTCCCAAAAATCCATGTTCAATAGTTAATAGGAATTTATCTACTCTTTCGTCATTGAGGCCGTAAAATCCCCTGATAACTTCTTTATCAATATCTTCGATGATCATGGTCTCAACAAGATTGGAATTTCTTACTTTTTTACTTAATTGATTTAGGTCGTCCTTCGCGCCAGCTAGCAGCACGACACTTTCACGGCCTAACGGAAACATTTCCAATACTTTAATTTTGCCATTTTGTTTGAAGGCCGAATTACAAATTCCATAAGCCGCGCCTACGTGGGTCAAATGATAAACAGCTACGCTGGAATGGTCTAATATCTCCATAGTTACTGTACAATCCTTCCAATCAAATCGTATTCCATACTGTCAACTATTTCGACTTGAACTATGTCGCCAATGTTAGCTTCACCCTCATTGATTAACACGACACCGTCGATGTCTGGAGCTTGTTGTGAGGTTCTACCCTGCAACAGTAATTCAGTTTCCTCACTGAATCCTTCGACGATAACCTGCATCGTTTTGCCAATCATAGCCTGATGTTTTACTCGAGAAATATTCTGCTGAACTTCCATCAAAGCTTCAAATCTTTTCTGTTTAACTTTTTCATCAATTTGATCAGTCATTTTTCCACCCGGAGTATTTTCTTCTGGTGAATACTTAAAACAACCGACGCGATCAAACTGTTGTTCAGACACAAAGGATAATAGCTCTTCAAACTGTGCGTCCGTTTCACCTGGGAAACCAACGATAAATTGTGTTCGTATTACCGCTTCTGGAATTTCACGACGAATCAAATCTAAAGTTGATTCAATTTCTTTACGAGTCATTTTGCGATTCATACTTTTTAACATCGCATCGTTAACATGCTGCAAAGGCATATCGAAATATTTAACAATTTTTTTGCTATTCTTAATAACCGAAATCATTTCTTCAGTTATACCATCCGGATAAAGATATAACATTCGGATCCAATCCAAATTTTCGACTTTATCTAATGCCTTTAATAGCTCTGTTGGTGATTCAATCGCCTCTTTATTTTTCTTCTTTAGATCCCAACCATAGTCAGTAAAATCATGGCTGATAATCAATAACTCACGCACGCCACTATTTGCTAACTCTTGAGCTTCTTTGACAACGCCAGTTAATGTTCTAGATTGCAAATTACCACGAATCAAAGGAATGGCACAAAAAGCACAACGTTTTAAGCAACCCTCAGAAATTTTTAAATAAGCGCGGTGCCCAGGTTGAGAGTTAATTCTTGGAGTCGACTCTTCTTGTAAATAGGTGGGTAAATTAAAAAACGTCTTCTTTTTTTCGCCAGAACTATGGCTTTTTAGGATTTTAGCAATATTTTGAAATTCGCCAGAACCTACAAAAAGATCAGCTTCGGGCAATTCATCCACTAGTTCATTTTTATATCGTTGAGTTAAACAACCAGCCACAACCAAACGATTCAATTGACCATTTTTCTTTAATTCAGACATCTCTAAAATTTTCTGAATAGATTCCTTTTTGCTGTCTTCGATAAAACCGCAAGTATTTACTACTACGGTATCGGCCTCGTCAGCTTCTCCTACAATTTGATAACCGTCTTTCATTAAGGTGCCTGCCATGATTTCGCTGTCGACCAAGTTCTTTGGGCAACCAAGGCTAACAAAATGAATTTTTTTGGGTTCTATAGCTGTGACTTTAGTTGGCATAATTGATCCTATAATACTAAAACTTGTTGGCCTTTTACCGGAGTAAAATTAAACAAGTCGGTTTTAGCTGAGTTTTTAAATAATACATCTGAAAAATTAAAAGTAGTTAAGTTGTTAATGTCGTCGGTATAGGACAAAGAAGTGATCGTTTTCTTATTTAAAATTTTGACTTCGATATCCTGAAGATTTAAAACTTCTACATTCTTTGAAGACAACTTGTAGATATCTGTTTTACCTGATTGCTGATAGGTCAAAACTTCAAAAAATTTAAAGAATTCTTTTGGGTCTAAAAAGATACCAATTAATATTTGGCTCTTATTTTTTTTATCAATAATACTTTTGCTTACTTGCGAGGGATTTTTTTGTTTCGCATCACTATACTGAAGGCTCCATAGATTTTTACCATCAAAAATAATTTGATTTTTTTCTGGTTCATTAAATTCAAGTCGGAACAGTTTTTTGGCCAAGAATAGTTTTCCGGTGTAAGTATTGGTCCTATCCAACAGCTGCGACTTCACATTTTTTTCGATATTGAACTGAACCATCGCACTTTTTTGATATTGAGAAATTACTGACTTCAGCAAAGACGTATTCAAGTTATCTTTAGCGGATTCTTTTGCAACCTCTTTTGCCGAAACAAAAGTAGAGGAAAGAATGGAAAATAAACTTATAACTGTTAAGAAAAAAACTTTAGAAATTCTATTTTTCAAAGACACCTTTAAACTTTACTTTAGGTAAGTAGTAAGACCGTAAATAGTTAAATTTAATAACGAATTTATAGCAAATGATGTGCTGGCTTACAAGAAAAGCCTATTAACCAACGTTACTATGTGTACTTTCTTCTTTGTGTTTAATGCCTTGATTGATTCAAGGGCTGTCGTCCCCGTGGTTAGAACATCATCTACAAACAGAATATCTCCTGGGTGCGAAAAATTTTCACTGTAAAATGAGATAGAAGTGGCTCTTTCACTTTTAGAAAGTGTTTTAGCGCTTTTAAAGTCCTTTCTTCTTAGAATATTGCTTATTGGCAATCGCAATTGCTGACTTAGTATTTGTGCCAAAGCAAAGGCATGATCGTACGCTCCGGGATTTTTAGCCGCGGCCGGCACAATACAGATGCCCTCTAAATCTAATTTTAAACATTCCATCGCCATAAGATTACCCCAATATTGGAAAATGCCGCTTGTTGGCTCGGCCTTAAGCTGTTTTATCAGCAAATCGACAGGTGCCGTTTTATCCTTAGACCAGTTGAGAACATAGTGATGATTAGGAAGTGATGATTTTTTTTGGAATAAACCGGGAGACGATGAAAAAAACTGAAAGCAATGCGAACAAAAGCCAGATGGCTGTTGATGTAAAGACCCGCAAAATAAGCATTGATGAAAACCTAAAGACACAACGACTATGCAAATGACAGGACCAACTCTTTTAATTTATACATTATGGTAAGGAAGATTTTTTAGAATAGCAATTCCACGGTAAACTTGTTCTAGAACTACAGCCAATGCAATATGATGATTCAATACCATTTCCGACAGCTTAACGGTTAATTGCGCCTTAGCCTTGAGTTCGTCCGAAACACCAAAGGCGCCACCAATAACAATTACGAGACGTTTTTTACCGCTGATAAAACTTTGACTTAACTTTTGACTGAATTTAACGGAATCCAAAGATTGCCCACGCTCATCCATTAATAGGACATAATCGTCGTTAGTTATTTTAGACAAAATGAGATCTGAGTCCGCTTTTTTTTTAAAATCGGCAAAATCGCGTTC
>JAYSSX010000043.1:0-6339 GCA_043720315.1 Pseudobdellovibrionaceae bacterium
TTATCGCCACCGAAGCCGAACTAGCCAGGTTGGATGCTGAACTTCAAAAATCAGTAAATTATTCGAATCCCAAGTTAATGAAAGCAATGCGCACTAATAAGAAAGCACACCAGCAAAATTTGGCACAGGCAAGAATTGATCTAAGTGTTTTAGAAAAAGAGAGTATGCAATTTGCCACCACGGCGGGGCATTCTGGTAGTCAGCAATTCTTTAGTAAAGTTCAAAAAGAGAATGTAAATAAAGTTAAAAAATAAATTTTAAAAACCAAATAACCAAGACAAAGGAGTGTTATGGGAATTAAATTAAAATCAACAATTGTAGGACTTGCAGCCTTAGCAATAGCAGCGTGTTCATCAGGTGGCGGAAGCGGCGGCGGATCAAGCACTACTAACAGCTTAACCCTATCGGGTACTCTATCAGCTAGAGGTTTAAAGGCAGCAAACAGAAATTCAGCGTTCAGTGTTACATTAACTGACTTAGAATTCTATGCGATCTGTTTAGGTGAAAACCCAGATATCGACAGCGCAGACGTTGCTGCTGACGGAAGTTTTTCTGTAACTTTAACTTGCGAAGAAGGAAGTGCCGTTACGGCCTTGTTCCGTGACAAAACTTCTTTAGCAACCGTTGGTCAAGTTGTGTTTGAAAACACTGCTGAAAAAGATCTTAATGGCAATACCGAGCAAGCAACATCTGTAGTTTTAACTGCTGGTGTAAACTTTGGTAACATCACTTTAGGTGATGATGGCAAAATCGTAATTCCGGTTTCTACCATTGCAGACAAGATTGACGATACTCCAGTATCTTCATCGGCTGCGTACAATTTCAATGGTGTATGGCAGTTTTCGGGGATCACATTATCCACTGCGCAAACGGCTGATGGATATACGACAGCATATTCTGGTTGCAATATGGACACTGGCGTTGGTTGCAATCAATCGGGAATTCCAGCGGGATTTAAAATTTCATTGTTACGTTATGAAGGTAAAAATTTTACTCCAAATTCAGGCGCATCTTGTGATTTAGTTGATAATGGTGGCGGTAGTTTGATTGGTACCTGCCCGCATGGAACTGGTGGTACTACTGGTACAACTCCAAAATACGCTATTTCAGTTTGGGAAGGACCAGAAACTGGCGCGTCTTCAGGAATCACAGCATGTGGTGATAAAACAAATTTTACTGCAGACGAAGCTCGTAAATTTGGCCATATTGACCTAGATGGATTTACTCCAACATTAGGCAGCAAGACTTTGACCTTCGGTCGAATTACATGGGCAGCTCAAACTGGTTTTGGCGGTGATACTTGTTTAGGAACTGATGGTTCTTTATCAAATGGCGATCCTAATTACTGCAATAAAGATTGGCATAAAAATGGCGCGACTTCACAATGGGCAATTTATAATTGTAAAACTAAGCAGGTAACAGGTACTGATGCTAAGAGTTACACTGTTCGCTATTGTGCATCTTTAGCCGATTACGATGATAATGAAAGCGGAGCTGTAACAGCTGCAGCGCCAGATGAAACGCAAATTCCAGTTTACATGGCACACGTTGAAGGTTACGGCGGTGGATGTTTAGATGCTAATAGCAAGCCATTAATGGTTTCTAACTGGGGCGCGATGGGTTTTACTTCTACGAGTACGTCAGAAGTGACTTCACCCATTGCTGGAATCACTATTATGTCTAGTTCTTTTGTAAATAAAGATCCCGATGGTAGTGGTCCACAGCCTGCACAAAACTTCACATGTTCATTTTCCAATGGAATGTTTAAATTTGACGGAACTAATTTTACTGCATTAACTAACACGCAAAAATTACAAGGTGTGAACAATGTTAATTTCAGTTCTGTTGTTGCAGCTAACGCGCCCTGCGCTAGCATCGATACAGGCGGTGACGCCGGTTTACGTTTAGAAAGATATCGTTGTTATGCACAGGCTTATCACCAAAATGGTGGTAATAGAGAACAACGTCCTGGTGGCGGTTGTAGCAAAGAATACCGTTTTAATTGGGGTGCTACAGATCCAGATCAATTCGTAGTTGAAGCTGGCCGTGACAAACCAAAAGCTAATTTCATGACAAATATCGTGAAGTATTCTTCAGATGGTGGAACTATGTTCGTTAATGATGAATCAAACGAGGCCATTATGGTGCCTGCTGGCGATTCAAATATGGTTCGTTGTGATGTCGGTAGAAATACAAATATCGTAATGACTAAAAAGACAGCTACTACAATGTTGTTTGATATTAATGAATATGCGACTTTGCAATCTTCTGATGCCACTTGTATCGCAGCTGCAAATAGCCGAGATTCTAATGGCGATTGTCTAATGGGTCCGGGTGCAGAAATCTGTTACCGTACTAAAGACTTTATGAAGTCAGTTGCCCTTGCAACTAAACAGTAGAATTTAGAAAGATTTAAATCAGCGATAAATTGCTGATATTAAGTTCCTAGAAAACCAGTCCCTCGGGGCTGGTTTTTTTTACTAGTCGTCTTTATTGATTTTCTTTATCAATTTTGCCGGCAACTTTCCGCATTTCATTGTATTCGCGAAGTTTGCGGACACTTTGATTCAGGACGATCTCCAGCATATTTAATTCTTTTTTAGTCGGCAAATTTTGTAACAGCATTCTTCGGATCACGTTAAAGACATTTACTTTTCTTTTAGATAAGTCGAAACCCATCTCGGTTAACCAAACTCGTAGGACTTCTTCAGTCTTGGTATTAGGCGCAGCCAATTGGGCCGTAAATTGACCTTCTAAAACTGTTTTTTCGCCGCCCCACTGAAGGCGTAATGTGTACAGGGCCAATAAAACAGCCTGCGCTAAATTCAAACTCCAGTTTTTTCCGAACGTAGGAATGTTACAGCAGAAGTTAACACTTTCGATATCTCCAGCCGACAAGCCCCAGTCTTCAGGGCCAAAGATCAGATAGATTTTCACTGGTTTAAAATAAGTTTTTTGAAATCGGGGATCAGTGGTTCTGATTTGATTCAGCGTTTCGGAAAAACCTTGGACCTGTCTTCCCTTCCCATCCCGCGCCGAGAAAGCAATGTAAATACCTTCAGGTTCTTTGGCATAAAATTCCTTAAAATTTTGATAAGTGGTTCGATTTTGTAAGGCATCTTGTCCCGAGGCAGCCGCCTGCTGCGCTGAATAGGTGATCTCGCACTGAGGACCAATTAAGATAAGGCGATTGCCACCCATATTATCCATGGCCCTAGAGCTGGCGCCAATATTGGAATCATAGAGACTACGCACCAAAACAACATTCAGTTCGAATCCAGGTTGCTGTGAAGGAAGTAAGTTGTTTTCAGTCATGGTTGGGGAAGGTCTATCGCAAAAAAAAGGACCTGGCACCTAAAAAGGAGCTGGGGGCGCCTACCTGGCAGCTAAATTTGTAAAGACAGATGAAGGCCATCAGTGATAACGGTTTTTAACTTAGGGGTTTTGAGGATCAGTTGACCCAGATCCGTATTTAGTTCGACCTTAAAGTCTTGTAAGCCTTCGGCTACGCCGTGTTTAGCAAGATAAATAGCGATTTCCAAAAGTTCCATTTTCAACAACCATTGATCGGAAAAATTTTTATTTGCGTTACGATAAACAGATTGTAAAGACGCTAACGTTGCACCAGCATCCAATGTTTTAGTGGAAACAGATTTTTTCGAACTCTCACGTAGCATTCGGATTTCTAAAAATAATTTATGCAGTTGTTTTGTTTTTTCGTCAAAACGGGGGGCTTCGATTTTTTTTGCAACGAAGTCGTCGGTCTCACCAAAGGCGGTGCGATCGGCGGGTCCACCAAAAACGGAAGTTATGGTTTCGCCAACAGCCATGTCAAAAATTCCCCATTCGGGCTTGAAAAAAGTTTTACCCTTATAGGTCACTGTGCAATTTTCAAACGCCAATAAAATCAGCTTCTGATTTTTAAATAGAAAACTTTTTAAGATACCAGTCAGTTGAAATCCTGATTGAAACTCCAATTGGGATTTTTCGCCTTTATATAATTTAATATTTTTTAATTCGCTTTCAGAAATCGCCGACAATTTCTGACCATCTTTCAATGGACCAATGATAGTGCTGTACCCATGCTGATGGTAGTTTTTACCTTGGCCATCAATTTGTTTATCCTCTAAACATAACTGAGTCGGTCCCGAGGTCTTAATGAAAATGACTGGATCAGTAACATCTTGAGTTCCGTTTGCTGTTAAAAAACTTTCTAAGATGCCAGAGATTTGAATCCCTGAGTTTAGCTGAACGGTATTTACAGAAGCCGCCTTGAGAGCCTTAGTTAATCCTTCAATACCGCCCTTTTTAAACGCCATAGTTTTAGAAAACTCATTCAGAACAGTCTTTAAGTGTTGAAAGGAATCAGCAACAAATAACTGCGGCTGTTGTTCGGTAATGTCATAACTTTGTTTTACGCAATCAACAGTCAGCGGAATCTTTTTTACAGACTCATTTTGGCAATGTTTGGACTCACCAACGGAGGATAACAATCCAGCACCAAAAATTTTCGGATTTTTAATATCGCCGATTAATCCATATTCTGCCGTCCACCAATTCATCCTGCCTAACTCTCCAGCCTCGGAAACGTGGCTTATTGTGGCGGAAACTTTATCCAAATTTTTTTGCGCCGCTTCGATTTGGCTTTCCGTAGAATTGGGCTTTTCTTTGATATCTGATAAGTCGCGAATGGCTTCGTACAAGGCCAAATCTTCACTGCTAATAATCGCCTTTTTCGCCACTTGAGCATACTGCCTTAAATAATCGGCAAACTCGGGTTGAATCAATATAGGCGCATGTCCTGCGGCTTCGTGAACTATGTCCGGGGCAGGGGTATATTCTAAATGATCTAGACTACGCATATCACTAGCAATGGGAAGTACACCTAAGGATTGTAATTCCATAAAGGCTGCCGGTGGTATGAAGCCACTCACAGGCAGTGCATACCAGCCGAACTCTTTTAACTTTTCACTAATGTTTGAAATTTTTGGTATTTGATCAATTTCAATTCCCGTATCTTTTAAACCTTTCAAATAACATTCATGGGCGTGCGTAGATAAGAAGGACGTTAATTGCCGCAAAATATATCGCCAACAAGCCTGATCGGCAGGCGTGTATTTTTCGTAGTTTTGTTCCACGATGTATTTGCGTAAATGAACCGGAAGTTTTTCCGCAGCGTTTAGAGGCATTTATAAAACCTTTTTCTTTAACAAGTACTTGATATAATCATCGACGCCGTTTTCTAAAGACCACTTAGGTTCTGACATTCCGGCTTCAAACCAAGTATTCATTTCGGCTTTTGTATAGTACTGATACTGATTCCTAATATTTTCCGGCATATCAATGTAATCGATATTTTCATTATTTCCTAAAGATTTAAATACCTGCTTGCCCAAAGCATTCCAGGTCCGAGCCTGACCAAATCCCATATTATAAATTCCACTTTTAGGCTGTTTCTGAATTAACTCTAACATCCACGCTGTCACATCTTTGACATAAACGAAGTCGCGCATTTGTTCGCCATCTTTGTAAGATGGAATATAAGATTTAAATAGTTTCAATTTTCCAGTTTGTTGAATTTGATGAAAAGCTTTAAACACCAAACTAGACATTGAATCTTTATGTTCTTCATTAGGACCATAAACATTAAAAAATTTGAGACCATACCAATACGGAGGTGTTTTGATTTGCTTTACAACCCAACGATCAAATAGTACTTTGGATTCGCCATAATAATTTAACGGTTTTAGTTGCTCGCTATCCAGTTGGTCATCATAACCTAATTCACCGGCCCCATAAGTCGCCGCACTACTAGCATAGATTATAGGTTTCGCATTTTCACTACACCACTGAAACAGACGAGTGGTGTATTCCGTATTCATTTCCAGCAGCAGATTTCGATTGGGTTCGGTAGTGCTCGAATTGGCACCCATATGAATCACCCAACGAGTTTCCTTTTTGGTATTCGAAAGGTTGAGGAAATCCCAAAGTTGATCTTTCGTTAGAAATTTTTCGATGCGGCGATTTTTTAATGGCTGCGAGCGATGTTCCAGATCAACCAGATCAACGGCAACGATAGGTCCAAGGCCAGCTTGTTCCAACTGCCAAACCATCATGCTCCCTATAAACCCATTTGCTCCTGTAACAATAATCATTCTGCATCTCGATTCAAATATGGAAGTAGTCTAATTCAAATAATTAGATTTTTGAAGCTTTGACTGCATCGTGCGTTGCAAGACAGCTTTTGGACTTATTCCGGCTTTGGTTGCGGCTGCGCCATTTTTTTATGTTTGTAAAAGGACAAATTGCCTTTTGCCTTAGCTGACTTAAAAACGACAT
>JAYSSX010000044.1:0-4381 GCA_043720315.1 Pseudobdellovibrionaceae bacterium
TGTACCCATGAAACCTTCTTCTCTTATTTGCGGTTTCATTTTTTCAAATGCATCTGAAATGCGGGTTGCTTGTTCGTCTGTAAAAACTTGTTTTGCCAATTCGAAAACAATATTTTCTTCTTCGTATATGTGATGTTCCAAAGCGGCTTTTAGTTTTTGCGCCGTCTTTTTCCAATCCATATGCACCATATCCTCAGCTTGTAGGGCTTTTAATAAAGATTCAGCTTCAATATGATCTTGAAAAGAATGTCTGACTACGTGTTGGGCCGCGGTTGCCGTTCGAAGCGGGTTATAAAAAACCGCTTCTTCGGCGCGAGAATGGGGGACCATTTCATCGCGGATTTCTTTAATCAAACTTTTTCTTCGATCATCATGTTCTTCAAAAGTATTCAGTTGATTAATTAGACCCAGCAAATGCTGGTGATCCTTTTTTAGTGTTTCATATATCAACATATGCTAGTCCTTTCAATTATTCGTTCGAAGAATCTGTTGTTACCGACGAATCTGGAGTGATAATCACATCTACGCGACGGTTTTGCGCACGGCCCTCTTTAGTTTTATTTGACGCCAAAGGTTTGCTAAATCCTACTCCTTCGGTTTCCACTTTTGCCTGCGGAATGCCCGAAGTCTGTAAATATTGCGCGATAGTATCTGCTCGACTTTGTGAAAGGGTTTTGTTGATAATTTCTGAACCAACTGAATCGGTATGGCCTTCGACGCGAACCATTTTTGGTCCCAAATCTTCAGCTACATTTTTTACTTTTGCTAACACTGCTAGTGAAGCAGTTGGTAATTCAGATTTACCACTTGCGAACTGGATCTTTTTCAATCTGATAACAACATTGTCGCCTTGTTGAAAAACTTCAGCTTCATCTTTGGAGAACTGAGCCTGTGCCTTCGCCAACGATTTTTGGAAGTTCACTTTCATATTTGCAGCGCTTAGTTTTTCATTTTGCGCAGACATTTCGGCATCTAAACGAGTCTTTTCGGCATCAAGGCGATTTTTTTCGGCTGTCGTTTGATCCAACTGTTCGTTTTGAGTGGCAACCGCTACGTTCAGATCGGAGTTCACTGAATCTAGGCGGGCTTTTTCTTGCGTCAGTTGAGTATTTTGATCACTTGCAGAGTTCAATTGCGTCGAAAGAGTTTTAATTTTTTCGTTCTGCATAACTACTTTAGTAGCAACACCTTCATCGCGGGCTCCGCGATTAGTTTCTGCTAGTATTGCAGTCAATAACATAGCTGACTTATTAGCTTGTGCGACTTGCATCATGTAAGTGTCTTTATCATTGCGATTTGCTTTGATCAGATTCTCCGCTGTCCCGTAATCCACTTCCGCATTTTTAAGTGCGCGTGGAGAGTATCGGCTGGCGTTAGCATCTTTAGCGGCTTCAATCCGCGCTTTAGCTTGACCCAATTGTTTATTTTGAATGGCTTTTAATTCCACATCAGAATAAGCCAAGTTAAATTCAGCAATGTCTGCGGCACTTAACTTGTCTAATTTTTCAGCCTTATTGCGTAGGCGAGAATCAACTTCGGCCATATCAGCTTGAGTTGGTGCGAACTGTCTTGCTCCGGCAACTACTGCCTTGTTTCGTGCATCTATCACACCTAAAATTTTCGAACGACGATCACTAGCCGTGTCTTCGGCTCTTTGAATGTAAGCCTTACTGTAGGCAACATCTTCTAGGACTTCAGATTGTTTTTTGTTTTTAGCAAGCTCTTCTTTTGCTTCTCTCAGATGATACCTAGCCTTTTCGAAATCGTTGCTAGCTAATACGTCAAGCTGGCTGTTGTAACCTTCTTGAATGGAATTTTCCAATTTAGATATTTCTTCAGAGGGATTAGCAGTTGCTGGAATGTCAGCCTTTTTGATGTTAGACGCACATCCAAAAACGGTTGCGGATAAAGCGAGTGCTAAAAGCATACGGCAAAGTTTCATTTTAACTCCTTGTTAAAAATAGTTTAATAAACGTAACTAAAATTAGTATGTAAATGGTATCAACGGACTTAGTTGCAAAAATGGGTACGCTAGTTAATCAGGGCACCATTTCTTAAGCATTTGTGAAATAGCATAGAAGATTCTTAGGCTTGCATCATTTGTCTAAAATTTCTGCATCCTGACTGTGTCGGGTATTTTTCCCCTTGCTGAGCATAATGCCCCAGTAGTCTTTTTAAAATTTCATGCTAGATATAAAGGCTGTGAGTACAAATATGGATCATGTTTCTGATATTGCCTTGTGGGTTGCTCATTATCGAGCCATAGAATCCCAGCGCCCCGATGCCTTGTTTAAAGATAGATTAGCCCCAGTCTTAGTCGACGATCGTGGACGCCGAATAGCAGCCAGTATGCATTCGAATTCCCGGTGTATGGAATGGTCCGTCGTCATTCGCACAGCAATTATCGACGAATTGACCTATGAACTGGTGAAAGAGGGCGTTGATACAGTCATTAATTTAGGCGCTGGTCTAGACACGCGACCCTACCGTTTGAACCTACTGCAACTTTGAATTGGATAGAAGTCGATTACCCAAACATCATCGTGCATAAGGAAAAACTATTGATTAATGAAAAACCAGCAGTGCGTTCGCAATCAAATTGATCCATGTGGACAAAGAGACCCACTAAATCTGCTAAAAAAATACAAAAAAAAGGACAGTCTAAGACTGTCCTTTTTTCATCGATAGAAATAGCTAAAATTAATGAGCTAAACTTTCAAAGCCTTCAATGATAGAAATAAGGTCGTAAGCGACACCATACTGTAATTCAGAAGTGTGGCAACCAGCCCAAGTTTTGATTTCTTTTTCTTCGCCATCTTTAGTCATGGTAACGGTTTTACCACCAGCATCTAAACACTGTGGTCCGCCTTCATTAGGGTCAACTAATGGAGTGTCTTTTTCAATAGCATCAATTTTAGCGATGATATTTCTTACAGAAGCTGGAGAAAGAACAGCAATTTTCTCTGAAGTCGTCGCGTTTTGCTGCCATACTGACTTGATAACTTTTCCATCACTCATTACTGTTACTTCTAATGATTTTGGATTTGGTCCGCCAAATAAACCAGGATAACTTCTGGTTTTTAAGAGAACTGTTTTAGGAGCTGCAAAAGCAGCTGTGCTGACTAGTAAAAGTGCAGCCATAATTGTAAATTTCATATTTACCCATTTTAAAAAGAATTTCTTCTTAGTTTTGTTTTAGTAACCAGCGAAGATTACGCTTTTTCTGAAAAGGACTAAACTGTTATAAAATGGACAGATAAAATTTGCATTTTAGTTCGGTTAATCGGGATATCTAAAGAAAATCGTAACGTTTGAGTGCTTTTGGTTTGTCAATTAATTTGTAAGCATTAATTTGATAATTTTCGAATCCCTTTAGATTTTGTCTGCCTAGGGCCTCGAGAACAAATCCTTGTGCAATTAGGTAATTGGCCGATGTTTCATCAACAATAATACAATTCGGTTCGGCCGCAGCGGTTAACCGTGAGGCTAGGGCTAAAGGAGATCCGATCGCTGTGAAACTATTAAAGTAGTGTTTATCTCCATAGAAGCCGACATAGGCATACCCGGTGGCAGCCCCGGTTCGGACCATTAATTCTTCACCCCAGAAAAGGCGGTAGAAATCGCGATCAACTTTTAATTGTTCGTTAATTTCTAGTGCAGCCAATGCCACTCTTTGAATAAAGTCGTCGTATTTTACCGGCTCGTTACAAAAAGCCAACAATCCGTCACCTTGGAACTTATCAATGGTGATGTCATACTTAAGTAGAATTTCAACTGTCGTTCCCAAAAATCTTGAGAGTACCAATTTAATACTTTTCTCTGGAAGAACATTTACTTTTTCAGTCGACCGAACGATGTCCACAAATATAGTGCAAATCTCGGCCTTCTTCGCTTCGTCCGATAACTTGATAGTGCGCTCTTTAATGGCTTTAACCACTTGCGGAGAGAACTGAGAGGTCAGTTTCTCTAGCTGAATGCCTTCTTCAGTTTTTCGTTTAATTAAATAGTCACGATGGGCGATTTCGTTTTTCAGCGACATCTGGAAATGAAATTCATTTTCCTTAGATTTTTGTGTGAAAAATCGGATCAAATAGCTGGTGGAAATAAAACCGCCTGCCAGGTATAGCTGAACTATCATTGCAGAAATAAAATCCGGGTCGTGTGATCGTTTTAGATAGAACCACGTCAAGTAGGGTAGAAAAATTCCTAAGGCCGTAATGATGAAGAATCTTCTTAATAGTGGCATAAAAGCCAAACCCACGGAGGCCACCATACAAATCCCGATAAAAAAGTAAGGATTATTCGGTTGATCTAAAACAATATTCAGTGAGTTAAGCATATTTGCGATCAGAATAATTGCCAAGGAAGTAATGAGTTGAAG
>JAYSSX010000045.1:0-1973 GCA_043720315.1 Pseudobdellovibrionaceae bacterium
ATGTTAAGTTCTGGTTTTTTAAATGAAGTTGTGGAAAAAATTGATGAAAAAGAAATTAAAGATATTTTCTTTAAGCGAATTCAAGAAGGGTTTAAAACGCTATCAAAATGAGAGACCAATTGAGTAGTGATTTAGAAATTGAAGGCAGAATAAGGAAAATCCGCGCTGATTTTCCTGCCTTAACTAGGAAAATTCGTGGAAAAAATCTGGTTTACTTGGATAGTGCTGCTTCGGCGTTAAAACCTTGGCCAGTTATCGAAAGAATTTCGCATTTTAATTCTTATGAAGCTTCAAATGTACATCGTGGCGCTCATTACCTTAGTCAACAAGCCACTGGGTTTTTTGAAGACTCCAGGATAGCCGTACATCAATTTGTAAATTCAAAAGTTAAAGAAGAAGTGATTTTTACTTATGGCACTACAGATTCTGTGAATGCTATTGCTTACAGTTATGCCACGCCATTTTTAAAAGAGGGCGATGAGATTCTATTAACCGAAATGGAACACCACTCGAATATTGTTCCTTGGCAACAGGTCGCGGAACGTACCGGTGCTGTTATTAAAGTGGCGAAAATAGATCTATCTAATCATAACTATGCTGACCAAATCGCTCAGCAGATTTCACCAAATACTAAAATGCTAGCAGTGACCCATTGCTCGAATACTTTAGGTATTGTAGTTGATATTAAATCATTAACTCAGAAGGCGCGGCAAAAAGGCGTTATCGTTGCTGTAGATGCTGCGCAGTCGGCAATGCATTTGCCAATTGACGTTCAGGATCTGGATGTCGACTTTTTAAGTTTTTCTGGTCATAAATTATTTGGTCCTTACGGTGTTGGAATTCTATACGCGAAATTGGCCCACTTGGAAAAGATGATTCCTTACCGTTCGGGTGGAAGTATGATTTCTGAAGTGACATTTGAAAAGACCACTTTCCACAATGCGCCTTTTAAATTTGAAGCGGGAACTCCATCCATCGAGGCTGTTATTGCCCTGAAGCCTGCTATCGACTATTTGTTAAAATTCGGTTTTAATCAAATTCATGAAATTGATACCTATTTGATCCGCAAGGCCGACCAGGCCTTAAGAGAGTTGGACTTTCTAGAGTTCTATACCGATGACCTCGACCGAGCCCCTATATTTTCATTTAATGTGAAGGGTGCTCATCATAGCGATGTTGCCGAGATCTTGGATCAGCAGGGGGTTGCCGTGCGTGCAGGCCACCATTGTACACAGCCTCTAATGAAAAAATTAAATATAAAAGGTACCCTGCGGGCTAGCTTTTCATTATTTAATAACGAAACTGATATTGTAGCTTTAGTGAATGCTTTGAAAAAAGCGAAGGAAATGTTTTTATGAGCGACGTAATTATAAATATACAACCAACTCCAAACCCTAATGCCTTTAAGTTTGTTTTAAACAAACCGGTACTGAGTGAAGGTAAGGCCAGTTATTCAACGGCGGAAGAGGCCACGGGCAACCAATTAGCGACGGATCTACTAAATATACCTGGTGTTAAGCAAATCCATTTTTTTAGCAATGTGATTACCGCTACAATGCGTTTTGATGCTGACGTAGATGAATTACAACAAAGTATTACTTCAGTTATCCACACTAGAATGAACATTCATAATCCTGAATTCACAAAAAAGGATTCTGTGAAGGCAAAACGTGCCGATCTTCCTGAAGACGTTCGCGCGATTGAAGAAATTTTGGATCGTACCATTCGGCCAGGTCTGCAAGGCGACGGTGGTGATTTAGCGATTATTAAATATGAAAATAATCAATTGTATGTGCATTACGAAGGGGCCTGTGGAACATGTCCAAGTTCCACTACAGGAACATTGATGGCCATCGAAGGTATTCTGCGCGACGAATTCAATCCAACAATTGAAGTCATTCCGCTATAAACTACTTTAAAATTATTTGGTTTTTTCTTTAGGAATTTCTAGAACCGGAGCATCTTTGTTTTCG
>JAYSSX010000046.1:0-5509 GCA_043720315.1 Pseudobdellovibrionaceae bacterium
GTGGCGTGTGTCTTATAATCTAAATCCCACATTTGACAAATGCGTTCAGTGCAAACCGGGTGGCAAAGTTTGTCACCCAGGCTACGCAGAAATAGTATAGGAACTTTCGGTTTGATTTTCGGAAACGAATAAGATCCAGCCGCAATCAGTTGGCGGAAAAAATTTTGAATCGTCGGCGGGGGATAACGGTTAAATTCCGTTCTTAAGTATTCAGCTTCTTCCGTATTTTTAGCGACCTCAGAGATCGTTTCTTCCTGAATAATATTGCGATGTTCCGAGCTTTTAATCATCTTGATTATATTCTTCATCATTCCAGGCTGCATTCTTTCATAAAATGAAGAGGTGCCCTTGTCGCTGGTATTAATACAAATCAGTGCCGTCACTTCATCAGGATATTTTCTGGCCCATTCGACTCCAATCATGGAACCTAGTGAAATAGTCAAAAGATGGATCTTTTTGTACTTCGGTAAATTCTGGCTGCGTCGACGTAGATCTTCGACGATTTCCGAAATCTTTAACAAGCTGTCTCGATTTCTTTCGGTTCCGTTTCCGGGAAGATCGATCAATTCAATTTCATCGTTAGGAAAACTTCTTTTGAAAAATCGAACAAAATAACTCCAGTAACCAGAGTGCCGCGCCAGTCCTCGTATAAAAATCCATTTTCTACCTGATTGCGAAAGATTGTTTTGCATAAAAGTATTATCGTTTATTTTCAACGCAAATCAAGTTGCAGCCGTGTTACATAAGATTTCAATGGTTCTCAACAACGCAAGGCTTAGAAAACAAGATAGATTCTTTTTTTAATAAAGGATATATTTTGGAAGATGAAAAAATGGTTTAAGTTTTTAGCTTCTTTAAAGTTAGCTGTATTTGTAATTGTCTGTTTAGCAACGTTGATCGCCGTTGGTACCTTCGTAGAAGCCGAGTATGATGCTAAAACCGCGGCGCAAATGGTTTATAAAACCAAATATATGTACGGCATCATGATGTTACTTTGTACAAACTTAATAGCGGTGATGGTTGATCGGTGGCCCTGGAAACGTCGTCATCTTTCGTTTTTGTTGGCGCATATCGGAATTATAACTTTATTAGTGGGATCTTGGATCACTGCGGAGTATGGATTAGACGGAAGTATGCGTTTTGGAATTGGCGAATCCAGCCGGTTAGTAACTATCGATAAAACCGACGTCAATATATATGCTTCTTTTGATGGTGACCGGTTTTCTAAAATTTACGAAAAGGAAGTCGATTTTTATAAAAACAATCCTAAAGATAAACCGCTTAATATCACCTTGAGTGATGGCGAGGATTTGGCTGTTATTGATTTTATGCCTTTTGCTACTGTGAACAAACATATCGCGGCTAGTGAAAATACCAAGTTGGGTTCAGCCGTGCGATTTCAAATGTCCAACGATCGAGTAAACACCAGTGAATGGCTGTTACAAAAAAAAATAGGGGAAACCGCAAAGTCAGCAATGGGTTTAGCTGAGTTTTTCCTTGGTGAACCACCTAAAATTGAAGAGAAAAGAAATTCCCTTTATTTCACGCCTGCTGGTGCCCAGTTAAAGTGGACGCTGGATTATAAAGATCCAGCCAGGCATCGAAAGACCGGTATAGTCAATGAAGGTGAGTCTTTCAGTACGGGATGGATGGGATTAGAAGTAAAAATTCTTCGCTATATTCCTTTGGCTGAAGAAATCTGGGATTTTAAAGAGAGTAAACGACCTAATGCGAATACGACTCCGGCTATTAAACTTAAATTTTTAGGTAAAGAGTATTGGACGCAAGTTGATGACGTCATCAAATTGTTTTCAGATCAGGCGGTTTACATATTGGCTTATGCTCATCGCCGGATCGATTTAGGTTTTCCGATTACTTTGAAACGATTTGATATGGGTAAATATCCGGGAACTAATCAGGCCATGTCGTACCAAAGTTTAATTGAGACCAAAGATGCCGGTGAAGTTTTGATTTCAATGAATGAACCGCATAAAGAAGCCGGATACACTTTTTATCAGGCTAGTTTCCAAGAGGGTCCCAGTGGGCAACCCGAGGCCTCAATTCTTTCTGTCAATCAAGATCCAGGGCGGGCGCTTAAATATTTAGGTTCGTTGATATTAACTTTAGGTGTTGTATACTTATTTTATGATCGCAGAAAATCAGCTCGCGCAGCCGTAGAGCAAAGAGGTTTATTAAAATGAAAAATGGAATGACTCAATGGCTTCTGTTTTTAGTCGTATTTTTAAAGATGTTTACTGCCCAAGCTTATGAATTTGAAAAACTTCCGATCCAGGAGGGTGGACGAATTAAGCCTTATCTGACTTTCGCGCAGGAAACGTTGGAATTGGTTTATGGTAAAAAAACATATCTCAATAAAGAACCGGCCACTGATATTGTTTTAACTTGGATGTTGCAACCCGAAATTTGGCAAGAAAAGCCTTTTGTCGAAATAAAATATGGGGAGCTGAAAAAAGCTTTGAAATTAAGCGAAACTGAAAAATATTTTTCGCCGCAGCAGATTTTATCAAGTGACCGACTGTCGTTGGTTATGCAGGAATTAAACTCAAAAAGAGAAGCCAAAGAAAAATTAGACCCTTACTTTCAAGCTGTTCAAAGATTAGAAAGCCAGTTATCTACCTTTCGTGAAATCGCCACGGGTAAATTTTTACGTTTTGTCCCGCCGACGACAGGCGATCAATGGATTTCAGTGGACGCCTTAGACGGCGAACTGTCGGTCTCTTTTTTAGGTCTTACCAAGGCCTTCATCACTTACATCGATTCGAAAATGTCTGATGATAAAGCAAAAGCAAAATCGGCCTTAGATGCTTTTGATGGCCAGGTTTTAAAATTCCGATACTTGGCGCAGAAAAATAATCCGGCACTTTATGCTAATGAAAGTAAAATTGATGCTGAAGTTTTTTATAATTATTTTCATCCTTATAAGTGGGCGTGGATTTTTTATGTGATTACAATGGTGCTCTTGTTGTTAGTTTGGATTTTGGATAAAAATAAACTTTACCCTGCGGCTTGGGTAATGGTTTTTATCGGCCTTGGATTTCATATTTCAGGATTTGCACTACGCTCCTACATTATTGAACGTCCGCCGGTGACTAATATGTACGAAACCGTTGTCTGGGTGGCTTTCGGTGCCTTAGTATTTTCCATGATAATTGAGGCGATTTATCGCTGGAGATTTATTTTATTTGCCGGCACTTTAGTAGCCTCTTTTTGTCTGATCTTATCGGATTTCGCGCCTGTTGTTTTGGATCCTTCTTTAGAGCCTTTACAGCCGGTTTTAAGAAGTAACTACTGGCTTTTGATTCACGTTTTAACAATTACTATTTCTTATGCAGCCTTTTTCCTAGCTTTTGCTTTGGGAGATATCGGCTTAGTTTATTATTTAAAAGGCGAAGAAAAAAATCAGGATAAAATTAAAGCGATTGTTTTGGCGATATATCGGGCCATGCAAATTGGAATTTCATTGCTGGCACCGGGAATTATTTTGGGCGGTATTTGGGCTGACTATTCTTGGGGACGTTTCTGGGGATGGGATCCAAAAGAGACTTGGGCTTTGATTGCTTTACTGGGTTATCTGGCCGTTCTGCACGGTCGCTTGGCCGGATTTATCAAAGATTTTGGCATGGTTGTGGCCGGAGTGGTGTCTTTTTCGTTAGTGATCATGGCTTGGTACGGTGTAAACTTCGTTCTTGGTGCGGGGCTTCATTCTTACGGTTTTGGTGCTGGTGGAGTGGAGTATGTTTCCATCTTCGTCGCTTTACATATCATGTTCGTGGTTTTTGTCGCAGTTACCAGAGGCAAAAAAATTAAATCTGCTTAGGTACTAAGCAACGATTTCTTTTACAAAATTCCTTGTCCGGCCGAAAAGTTCACTGAGGAATTTTCGGCGAAGTGGAAAAAAGCTTAAAATTTCATCACTTTACAAAAGTTGGTTGATTCTTAACCGATTAGGTTTTTATATTAAGCGGTTACAAGATTTCAAAAGGAAAGAGCATACCAATGCAAAATCTATTTTTATTTCGGTTTCGATATCGAAACATGGTGCTATTCTTGTTGACTGGTTTAAGCGTTGCTTTGATGACCGGTTTATCAGGATGTAAATTTCAATATGGAATTGGTTACAACGAAGGATATTCTCCAACGCAACCAATTGCCTTTGATCATTCCATTCACGTCGAACAAAATAAGATTCAATGTAACTATTGTCATAATCAGGGTGAACGTTCAACGGCTCAAAATATTCCAGCATTAAGTACCTGTATGAATTGCCACTTAACTGTGAAAACCGACAGCCCGGAAATTCAAAAATTGCGTAATGCTTATGATAAAGGTCAGTCTATTGAATGGGTAAAAGTTCATATGTTACCTGATCACGTCAAATTTAATCACTCGGCCCATTTAGCAAAAGGATTGGCTTGTAATACTTGTCATGGACCAGTGGAAACAATGAAACAGATTTACCAATACTCAGATTTGTCTATGGGTTGGTGTGTGAACTGTCACCGTCAGCCGGAAAATCATGCGCCTCTTAATTGCTCAACTTGCCACAACTAAGGTTTAAATTATGTCGAATATAAACACAGAACAAAACCAAGAACCTAAATTTATAAACCAAAGAGATGCTCGTTATTGGACCTCTTTGGATGAATTACAAAAAACTCCCGAATACCAGAAATTTGTCGAAAGCGAATTTCAGTCTTCTCCAATTCGTGAAGGATTGTCTGACGAAGATTTGGATAAGGGTTGGGCTCGTCGTGACTTTTTAAAATTGATGGGCGCTTCATTGGCCATGTCGGCAGCAGGTTGTATCAAACGTCCGGTTCAAAAAATTGTTCCGTATAACAAACAACCTGAAGAAGTGACTCACGAAGTAGCCAATTATTATACGTCTTCTTATTTCGATGGAAATGAATCGATTGGACTATTGGTAAAAACTTTGGAAGGTCGCCCGGTTCGTATAGAAGGAAATCCTCAACACCCTTTAAATAAGGGTGGTTTAAATATCAAAGCACAGGCTAGCATTTTAGGTCTTTATGACCCTGAAAGATTAAAAGGACCTAAGCAGAATTTACTTAATAAAGAAAAAACAAATTCAGATTCAATTGCAGCAACGTGGGAAAGTATTGATGATGCTGTGGTTAAACAGTTGGCCAAAGGTCAAGTTGCTGTTTTGACCGGAAATATCGCATCACCTAGTTTGAACGCTATAGTGAGTGATTTCGCTCAGGGTTTCAAAGCCAGACATTATCAGTACGAGGCTTTATCATATGAAGATATTCAACAAGGTCAAAAATTAAGTTACGGCGAAGCGATCGTTCCTTTCTATCGTTTTGACGAAGCTAAAGTGATTGTTTCTTTTGATGCTGACTTTTTGGGTTCTTGGTTAGCGCCAACCACATTTACTAAGCAGTTTTCAAGTGCACGTAAAAATCCAAAAACAATGAATAAATTAGTGGTTTTTGATTCGCATTACTCTTTGACTGGGGCCAAC
>JAYSSX010000047.1:0-4502 GCA_043720315.1 Pseudobdellovibrionaceae bacterium
TGATACCATTCCTGCAAATGGACTTAGCTATGAGTATAGAGGGAAAAAAATTACAGATTTCAAATTCTTTAAAGTGAACGTAACTTCCGCTTTTAATGGAACAAGTCCTCGTTACGCAATTGATTTGACGGAAAATGATGCCAAAGAGCTGGCGATAAAGCATCTATTCCAGAATGCGGAGTTTAGAAAGGTGCATATAAATGAATTTGAAATGTGGAAGGCCATTTCCACAGAACGGAAACAGGACGATCGTAAGCAGACCTTTTGGAGAGTGCAAATTGCATATACTCCCGCAAGAGCTAAAGGCGAGTTTTATTTTATCGACTTTTACAATTCATTAGATGCAAGCTTTCATATCCTTCCAGGCAAATGAAATCGATGGGTTTTCAACAATCAATTGAATTGGTAGTCTAGCATTAAATCCTAGTTATTGATCCTTAAGTTCACCCAGGGCAAAATATTGCTATGAAGTTCCAAGCTGTCATCTTGTTATTCCTTTGTATTTGCATTAGGTCCTGGGGGGGAATGTATTTCATTACCACCGAAAAAATGTATGTGTCTTAGTCTTGCTATTCTGAGCGATGATAGGACTCAGAAAAAAATATTTTTTCATAATTGTCCTAAAATTGGAGTGCTCTTGCGAGGAGATCTTAGTCAGAGGTCCGACATTGCTGCTGAATCCATGGCTCAGTGCAATTATGAATTCAAAGAAAATCAGGCTTGTAAAAGCAATGTAGCAAATGTCAAATAATGCAATCTGAAAAACTGACTTTGCAAGCTAATAAAATTTCGCCCTTCATAGGACACGTGGGCGTCGGTGCTCGAATTGAAATCGTTGATAAGTTTAATATTTTAGTACTGCGCGAAACAACCAAAAGTCAGCTCATTTCAATTTTTACCATGGGCATCCTAAGCATTTTTCCAGCTTGGATTTTGGCCTTTGATGCAAATAGAATCAACGGCGGAATTTTTGGAAAATCAGTACTTGGTATTTCTATATTAATTTCTTTTCCATTTTTTGTGAAATACATGGTTCGACTTTTGCAACAGCGAAGAATCGAAATAGATAATTCTCGACAACAGATTCAGTTTATTGCTGAGAACATGAAAATAGAGCATTCAATTCGTTATTCGGAAATTCAAATTCTAGAAATTAGAGTCTCTGACTATCGTTCTGATGGTATTACAATAAAAAATTTTACTTTAACTATGTTCGATAAGCTCGGTAGGCCTTACGAACTTTGCACTTCTGACCAAGAAAAAAATATTCTTGTGGTCCATAAAAAGATCGCCCGATTTTTTCCAACTATCAATGGGAGTTCTTTGCTCAATGAATAAAGAAAACCAAGCTACCGCAGATAAGATTACTGATTTAATTAAAACAATTTTACTACATCCCCAGAAAATACGACAGGTTTTCCGCATGATTCAAATTGTTGTTAGCATAGGACTTATCATTTTTTCTTGTTATATTGGCAAAAACAATTTTTATCTCATTTGGAATGGTATGCGTACTCAAGGGACAATTGTCGACTTCAAGCAGGTTCATTGGACGAGCAGAGGTAAAAATGGCACGACTACTAACAGTCCGTTTATGCCGATTGTTGAATTTCAAATAAACGATCAAGTGGTGCGTTTTCAGGATAGCGTAGGTTCAAATTCGTCAGCTGGCCTAAAGTCACAGATAACTGTATTATACGATCCTGACGATCCCGTTCATGCGATCATTGAAAGACCAATTATGAATTGGATTCCATGGGGACCGATGCTTACCGTAGGTCTATTTCTTCTGTTGATAGCTCTTAGGAGCCCAAAAAGAAATGTTGGGCCTTTGAGGTAAAAAACCAAATGACAGGAATTAGTGTGGACAATTACCGGCTGCAATACACTGGAATGATGCAAAAGGCACAGCTTCAAGTCCCCCTTCTTTAAGTTTTTTGTAATTATAAATCTTGCAAGGCAAATCGAACTTATTCTCGTTAATCAGCACGTACCCTAAAGGTGTTTTTCTAAAGCGCATAACACTATTTATTATTTTTCCATTCAAACTCGCGCAAGCGACAATCATAGGACCTATATCGATTGCTGCAAGTAATTTTAACTTTCCATAGTAATCTTCGGTCAACTTGAAAGCGCTCTCTCCTTGTTGCTCGAATCCCTTTTTCCATGAGTCTACTGGACCGACTTTCAGATAAAATTCATCGAGCTTTCTTTGTTTTAGGAGCTGAACCAGGCTAGCAAAGAATTCACTCAATTTTTTAAATTCTAATCCCTTTGAATCCATGACTTTAAAATAGAACTTGATATTTTTTTCTAAGTCTATTTTGTGTGTAAACCTACTGAAATCGACCGTTTCTATTTTTTTTGAAGGAATTTGATATTAAAGGAACAATTCATGTTCGATTCCTTTAGGCAATCCTCAATTAAAGCAAATTGCACTGTACTTTGAGTGCAAGCCGCCTCTGTAGTTATCGAAATAAAGAAAGATGGAATTAAAATAAGTGCCTTTTGCAAATACAGAGACATCATTCCTTAATAGTTGCATTCAATAAAATTTTGTCAACGAACTCCACTGGGATTTGTGCGTTAACCGGTCTCATTGCCGTTGGCATTTTTGAATATCAAACTCGTTTGATACGGTTCGCACATTATTTAGATATTTATATGTGTCCACTAGATCTGACCGGTTTATCGTGACTCGGACTGCACGAGTGAGTTCGCAGTCAACAACAGTATTCTGCATCAGGGACATAAGAACCGAAACTTCTTTGGATTTGGAAAGTTTTAACAGAATGTCCTTTGGTGTTGATGGGTTTTCCGCCAGCCATTTATCCATGGGAAGGTGCGGTTTTGAATGTTCGTATAACCCTCGTAAAATCTCAACAGGAGTATTTTTATGAGCTGCAAGAGCCTGATTATAGTATCCATCTGCCGAGTTGTTGGCGTAAATTGTTCCTAAAGTTTGTGAGGAGGTTAGTGGGTTTCGAGCCACCATTAGGATGACGCTTGAAAACTCCGAATGACTCAATTTTTTTAATACCTCTGGTTTTACGAAAGACGTCTCCAGCGCAGGTATTAAGAAAAGATCGTCTTTTTCACGAATTAGAATTTCAGGATTAAGCCAATTAGCTTCATGGCCTCTATTTTCGGTAAGTTTGTTTTGAATAAATTTGCGATTCTCTTTAATTTTTTCTTCTCTAATTGCTTGTGCTTTGTCACTTTCGTTATTTTTATGTTGTTGTTGAAAGGCATCGCGTATCCAGAGCGAATATAAAATTAGATTGGCTGCCAGAAAGGCCCACGCCATAATACGCATAGCAAATTGAGAATGATTTTTATACCTTGCAAACAACCATCCGAGAAGGCCACACAGGCAGGCGTAAAATGGAAGAAATACGATCCCGATCGCTGCCGTTGAAGAACGCGACTGAAAAACCGTCCAAAATCCTAAAGCTAGCATCATCAAAAATAAAATTCCGCCAATTGCCAAACCTTGCCGTCGCTTTGTCAAAAAAAGCTTAAGGCAAAATCCAGCTAAAATGAGAGGCAAAATGTAAATTAAAATAATTACCAATTTTTCTGCCTCCGTTTATAAACTGTCTATTTTTGAGCGAATTTTCTTTTCGTTTTCTAGGTCACCCATCTTTGAGTATACGTCGGCAAGACGAATTAACAGTATCAATTCGTTTTTGCTATTCTGTTCTGTTAGCGACTGTGTATATTGAGCAATCGCCTCGGTTAGTTTTTTGTCAAAGACTAACGCGTCTCCCGAAAGAATTCCCCAGATTCCGGTAGTCCCGCTCATTTTTTTTAATTGAGTATGTATTTTATCCGCAAACTCGAAAGCCTGATTGAATTGGCCTTGCCATAGCAAAACATAAAAATATTTTTCAGCGACCTGTGGTGCTGCGATAATTTCTTTCCACCGAAGAGGGTACTTTACCTTTACTTCGTTTAACATTGAACGGTCTGAAAGCCCCTGCCAAAATTTTTGAATCAAAGTGTCTTTAAGGTCATTAGCAATTTGGGGAGAGAACTTTTCTAAAATTTTTGCAGATATTTTAAGATCTTGGTGCATAAGACCCATGACAGCAAGAGCCATATCAAAGCGTGGATCATTCACCCACTGGGCATAAATTTCTTGTGTAATCTCATCGACCTCTGGCCATTTTGATTGCGCAGCTAGTGACAATGCTAAAACAAGGGGATACATTTTGGTAGAAGGCTGATGGTTCATTGCCAGACGAAAAGCATTTTCCGCAGCTACCGCATCGCCACTTTTCAACGCTGTACACCCAAGGCTCCATGCATTTATAGCTTTAATTAAATTCTCTATCTTAGGGTCTGCATTCCCAGTCGGAATTTGTTTGCCATTTCCAAGGATACTTTCTTTGATGGCATCGATTAGCCCTAGAGATTTTAAAAGTTCGAGGTGACTTGGCTCGATTCCAAGATCACTCGGCTCAAAAATGGTCGGACACTGTGGTTTTGTGCCAGTCACC
>JAYSSX010000048.1:0-7797 GCA_043720315.1 Pseudobdellovibrionaceae bacterium
AACTTGATCTTTAGTTAGGTTTTGTAAGGCCTCTACACTGTCTAAGTAGATAGTTCTTTGTAAGATCTCTACATTTCCTAGTTGTGTTTTGTGCCACTTGTCGCCTTGAACGGCAGAAATCGCGGTGGCAGAGATATCAAATTTTGTTTTAAAGGTTTTATTTAATTTTAAAACTTTAGTTTCTAATAAAACACCATCTTGATAAACGGCATATAATTGGTGAGGAAAAGTACCGGTTTTTGCGACGCTGTAGTCGCCACCCTCCAAAGAGGAAAATATTTGAGAGCGCGAATCAAAGGGCGTGATCACTAATTGAGAAACGCCAAGCGATACTTCAGTAGGTTCGGCAAGGCATATCTCGGAAATTCCGTTTTGCATCTGTTGATGCTGGGAATGCAAATCCAAATTGATATAATACCATTTGCCTTCACGGAATTCGAAAAGACCTTGAATGCCTTTGATATTTTCAATCGGTGTTCTTAAATCAGCATGCTTCGATTGACCAACAGTCAACGAACCCTGCTCGGCACGTAAACGCCAAGTTTTTAGAAGTCCTGAAGGACCTTTTTGTTCTATCAATAAATTCTGCATACGACCAACCTCACAACTTTTTTCAACCGTCTTCGCAATTACCTAATTGCCTGTGCGGATTCGCGAATTTTTGAATCCATATCCTTTTGTATGTCATACAGAGGCATGAATTTAATCCCTCGCTTCTGGACTAGGTAAGCTCCATCAGGGTTTCGTATCGTTCCTTTAAGATTCATTTCAGAGAAATTCACCTCTTGAACTTTTCGGACGCTTTTGGTCTTAGCCTGAGTACCCGCAGTATACATTCCTATTATGAGACAAATTAAAAATCTCATAAATTTCAACTCTGATTTTTTTGTCAAAGTTTTTTTCATTTTGAACCTCTATGTTCAGAGTCTTCGGCGATGACGTGCTGCTGTTGTAAGACCGTGACTTGATTTGGATTTTTGATCCAATTTATTTTTCGAATTAGCCAATCCTTCAATTCAGGATCCTGCGCAAAAGTTACTGCGGCTTCATAGTGCGGTAAAGCCAAAGTTTTATCACTTTTGTAAGTCTCTTTGATATAAGCCTGTTCAATATATAAATCGACATTGCCTTTAGTTAATTCAATTTGTTTTTTAAGGACTTTTTCGGCTTGGTCAGTGTCGCCTTTTTGGGCTAAACATTCACCATAAGCAGGGCCTAGATTATGTGTTGAAATTGTTTTCGAATCTAATTTCGCAAAATCATCAACTACACTGTAGCAATCGCCCTGAGCATAGCTAACCACTCCGTGCATGAGTTTGACTTCTTCCGTTTCCAATTTGTAGTCGTAGGCTTTGATAAAGTGAGTATTAGCACCAGCCAAATCTTTGGTTTGCGCTAGGACACGGCCTTTTTGGTAGAACAAGAAAACGTAATCTTCCGATTTTTTAAGAGCTTGATCAATTAACCAAACGCTTTTGTCCGTTTTGCCTTGGAGCTCTGCAACAATGCTTAAGTAATAATTTGAAATTGGATTTTTTGGATCTAATTTTGCCATTTGATAAATGATCTCCTCAGACTTGTCAGTCTGCTTCAATGAAATACATTTATTAAGTAATTCAGATAGAATCGTTAAGTCTTCGGTTTTAGTTCTAGGGACTTCACACTTATCACCTTTGGTGTTGGCTACGAAACGTTTAAAAAGTCCGTTTTCGCTTTTTGCATTGAATATAGGTAAATAGGGAGCTAAGTTTTTGGTGTTGATATCCTTAATTTTAGCTTTAATGCTTTCATCAACCGAAAGATTCGCATAATCGACTTCCACAAAAGTACCTGTGGCTTTCGTGTCTTTGGCCAACTTTATTAGTTTTTCATCAATGTCTTTTTTCTTGTTTTCGATGGGGCCGGTTAATTTACCCAGTTCGGTTTTCAAAGCCTCAGTATCAGCAGGGGAGAGCGCCTCTTTCAAGGGAGGATTACCTACTGTTTCAATGTAGTTAGCATAAACTCTTTGCAAACCTTGTAGGGCTTTTAACTGAACGTTAGGATTTTTGCTGATTTTAACAGCTGATAGGTAAGCCGTTTGAACCTTGTCCAGTTTCTCCAGTTTTAAACTTAAGACAATATTCAATTTTTCTAAACTGCTTTTTGTGCTTTGACCGACAAATTCTTTTTCCAATACTTGTGCTTGAATAACACGGGCTAACGCTTTAGTTTCTTCATCCGCACGGTCACTACCTACTAAGTTTTTAGAAGCATTAAACGCTTCGGTGAATTTTCCACGACTGTAAAGGCTTTCCACTTGTTTCAATTTAATTTTTGAACTGAAAGGTTCAATATTTTGCGCTAAGATCTTTGATTCGTAAGATTTGTATTCAGCCGAATTTTCTTCGCCCTTCATCGTATTTAAGATTTGTAAATAGATGTTAGAATGTTCTTTTGGATTATTATCGGTAATTAACTTTTCCAAGGTTTTACGCGCCATCATCTTATTATTTTCTAATAGATAAAGATCACTCATAGCCATTTTGTATTTGGCTGCATTTTTCTCGTCTTTGTCTACCAACATTTCAAATACGTTAATGGCTTTCAGAAACTGACCGTTATTGGTAAAAGTCTGCGCGGCATCTTTCAAAGCATCGACATTATTTTTATCAGTCGGATACTTTTGGTTGTAAATCAAAGCGACTTCTGCAGCATCAATAGTTTTGCCAGCGCTGAAAAAGAGGCTTAAAGCTTGCCATAAAGACTTTTGAGCCAAAGGAGAATCAGGGTTTTCATTGTAAAATTCGATGCATTTATTAGCTGTTGCAACTTTTTCACCAGTTTTTCCGGCCTCTTGAATTTCGTTGTATCCAGCTTCTTGTTTGATCTTAGTTAAAAACCGTTTGCGATCCAAATCCATTGAGTTTTTTGCTAATTCGTCAGCAAAACTTTTGATTGATTTATAGTCTTTGCGGGAATTATAGATATCCAAAATCAAATCTTCTGATTTTCTTTTGAATTCACCGGATTTGGCATCGGCAGCGATTGGCTTTAGCCACTTTTCAGCTTCTTCCGTTTGGTTATTTTCGTAGGCAATGAAACCCACTTTAAATTTGACTGACGTTAAGTATTTGCCAGCCGGGTTGCGACTGATGTATTTTTGCGAAAGGCGCAAGAGAACCGCCTCGTCTTCATCGCTTAATTTCTTATCTTTATTTTTTTCTGAGATCTTTTCGTAACAGAACAAGGCTCCATAATCAGCATCATGTCTTAATGTAGCATCATCAGTTTTGTCAGCAACATTTTCATACTGTTCTGAGGCCACTTTAAACTGATCCAACTGAAATAAAAGTTCAGCATATGCATATCGCGATTTAATGTCGGGTTTTAATGGATCGTCGCGGTCCAAGTGAATTTTGAAGGCCTGCTGAGTCAGGTCAGCAATTTCTTTGGAATGCTTGTTTTTCAACCAAATGTCCCACCATTTGCGGGCGATTTCTATGTTTGTCGTAGCGAAAAGATCGCGGCAAGACTCTTCATAGGTACTTCCATTTTGGGTAACCCATTCAGAGGATGTTTCACAAACTTTTGCTGTCGCTTTTAGTTGTTCAACAACTTCTTTTCGCTGCTTCAAAGTTTCTAAAGAATTGACAATCATTAAGTGGGCTTTTACGCGGTACGGAGACTGAGAATCTTTTTTAATAAAATCAGCGAGGAATAAAATCAATTCTTTGTTGCGGCTATGTGAATCGTACAGCTTAGCCAGATTCAACATTGCTTCTGCTGTTTCGTCTTTGGTAGAAATGGAACTAAAAAATGCATACGCTTCTTCGGCAGGTTTTGTTTCTCCGAAGAAAAGGGCTAAATCTCTTAAAGCTTCGTTTCGTAAGTTATGATTGACCTGATTAGCATTTTTAGTTTTGCCGTTAGGGTTGTTGTATTTCACCACAAGAACCAATTTATTAATGGCAGGATCATTTCTTTTTAGGTTATATAAAGTCCATGCAGATTTGTAGAGACCGTATGAAAAGACTCGAGATAAAGGATATTTTTCGATTTTCTCAAAGAATTCTAAAGCTTCATCAAATTTTTGGCCTTCGTATTTCATTTCACCTAAAGCCAGTAACGTATCAGGAATTAGGGGAGACTTGGGGTATTGAGCGATTAGTTTTTTATAGATGGGTTCAGCATCACGTTTTAATCGTAATTGTTGACTGGCAAAAGCATTGTTAAATAAAACCGAGTCCATTTCTTTAAATGTGGGATAGTCTTTTTCGATTTTAGTATAAATTTGAACAGCTCGTTTTAGAGAGGCGGCTGCTGTTTCATCGGCAACTTCAGTCGGAGTAAATTTAATGCCGTCATTTGAGGTGCGATTAAGGTCGAAGAACCGGCCGGATTTAGATCGGCGCATGTAAAGTTCGGCCAGGCGATACCAAAGATCAGCTTCTTCGGCTGATCCTTTTCTTTTCTTTAAGACGCTGATTAATGAATTGATCGCCTGATTTTCAGACTTTGTAATCATCAATTCGCTTTTTAAAGCTTTTTTCTGATTGTCATCTTCGTTAAGGCTATTGATTTTTAATTCAGGCAATACGCCCTTTATGTCTTCTTTAGCGAAGGATTCAACAGAAATACTCAAAGTAAGAAATAGGATCAGGAACTTCATTATCATTCTCCAACAACAGTGGCTAGTTTCAGTTTGGGAAATCCAGCATGGCTAGCTGTATACATCACTTTTCGTAGTGTACTGTAAGGCAATTCCGAATCAGCTTGTAATAAGATGCGGCCTTCAACGATGGCGGTCTCATTAAAATTAGGCTTAACATTAGGATCTTTAGTTACGGTACCATCTGCGTTTTTAACAGGTGCGGGTTGGTTATTTAATTCTTTCGCTAATTTATCCAGTTCATTAAATAGAGGTAAGATAAAGTTAGGGTCATTTTTGTCAATATCAGCCTTGTTTATGTCGTTATCATTAACCGAAGCAATCTTTCTGCCTTCAATTTTTAGTTCCGACTTTGAAATCGTTAGTTGAATCGCCTTAATGGGATTCGATTCAGAACTGGAAATAGGAAGTTTCACTCCCTTTTCAGGAATAATTTGAACTTCGTTAGTAGAGTAAGTTTGCAACAAAAACACGAGAAGAATTGTAAACATGTCCGTCATCGACGTAATATTTAATCCAAAAGTGGAATTGTGCTTTGCTTTCGATTCGTATTTTTTTCTGCCATATCCCATATCAACCATCCATCATGTTTGCAAAGACCACATCCGGAAACATATAATCCGTCTGAATCATTTTGTTTTCTTTAGAATCGTAAATAGGGAAGCGAGTCTCTTTATCACGTGGCTTACGCGCTTCATCCATTACTTTTACGATCTCTTTATAATTTACGCTTGCCTCGGGTGCTATTTCGATTTTGAAAACCGTAGGGTTTTCCGTTTTGATTTTCATTAGTTCCTTGTTGAGTGCCAAGTAATCAAAAGTTCCTTCTTTCAAAGGGACAATGCTTTCTTTTTGTTGACCGTCTTTGAGAACGATAATTCGAATTCCTTGTTTTTGGCTAATAGCTAATTGCACGGTTGCTTTAGGTTGATCGTTTTGACTATTTTGAATAGCTGCCTTTACCGCCTGTGGGAGATCTGTTTCAATAATCATTAATTGCACAAACGCAGATGATAATAACATTACGGGAACTAATTTTACCATCACCGCAAGTAGCGGAGCTAAATCTAGATCGAATTCGTAGCTGGTATTTATTTTTGGCTTTTTCAATCTTCTCATAACTATCAACCTTCAGTTAAAGTATTAAGACACTCGAATATTTGACGGAGGAGTATGCAATTTTTCTTTAGCAATACTGTCCGGAAATACGGTTTGTCTTGTTAATGTAGGAATATGAGCACCAGTTAAAAGTTCGGTCAATTTTCCACATTTTTCCGTCATTTGTTCTACCAATTGGTTTTGGCGAGAAACTAGGAAAGAGTAAAAAACCATCGCCGGAATTGCTACAGCAAGACCCAAAGCAGTTGTATACATAGATACTGAAATACCATTTGCAAGTAATTGCTGTTTTAAAGCAGGGTCAGCTGTTGCCACCGCTTGGAACGATAGAATTAGACCGTGAATGGTACCTAATAGACCCAATAAAGTAGCCACGTTGGCTAACATTGATAAATAATGTAATCGACGAGTAAACAAAGGCATGGTTTCTGCCATTGCAATGTCGTGTGCTTGGAAAATCGCATCGTCATCACGATCAGCTTTTTCCAAAATAGTTTTGAAGGCTTTTGCCATAGGTTTGTTTTCCATTTGGCCGCAAACCAACAAAGCTTCATCTGACTTTTTTGCCAGAACCAAAGTTTGCACCTTGGACATAAATTGTTCTACATCCATACCATATTGAAAATAAAGCACCTTGGCTCTTTCAACTACGATACCGACAGAAGCAAATCCTACGAATAGGATGCACCATCCAACAAAACCTGCATCATTAATAAACTGTAAAACACTTCCCATATATTCTCCCTTATTTCGCTACTTGTTTGTCCGAACTTTTATTCTTTTCTTTAATCCAATTTTCAATTTGCGAATTTCCAACATCTGGAATTTGCAAAAACTGCACAGCATAATGAATACCAGTGTCATGCTGGATTCTTTGCTTAGTTAATCTTTTGGTAAGAATCTCTGCCGTGCAATTGAATGCTACTTCATCTTTACCTAAAGATTTAAAATGTAAATTGATGATATGCCCAGGTAACAAAAGTGGATTCTCCATATAAATCAAGGCACCACCTTCGCTTAAATTCTCAACTTTACCTTTCCATAAGCGTAAGTTGTCATGTGCATATACCGGAATCTCAACCGTTACACGAGTGTGTTTACGTTTGTTAAAAATTTCCTCGTTAGTTTCTTTTTCCGCAATTCTTGTCAAACGATCTTGAGAAAACTCAGGAAGTTCTGCAAGTGAGGTCCAAGAGTCCAAATGTGATCCCCAAGCGTAATCGAAGTTAAACAAAGTTTTGTTTTGCAACATTTGGATCATTTCCTGATAGGTATATGGTCCATACTTCGTTTCGCCCTTAAGCACATGCCATTCGTTGCATGTTGGGATTTCTAAATTTAATGCCATAACAAACATCCTTCTTCTAATTTTTTCCAGAGACGGGGTCATAAGTGATAGCCACTTGGTCGCCCTCGTTTGGCATCGAACTACCGTTAAAAGTCAAAATTTTAGTTTGCGGATTATAAGTCCAACCATTTACTGCATCGTTGGCAATCACCACGCCATTAACTACAGCTTTGATCGTTGAAATGAGTGGTTCCCGTTCCAGCAAGAACTGGCTGGTTACTTTGGCAATAGTGTCGCTAATTAAATTTAATGTAGTTCCGAAGTCAGAACACAGGGAAGCCTTAACGCCGCCAGTAAGTTCAGCTAATTCAAACATACGAGTTCCAATGGAGCGAATAAAACCATCGGTTTCCTTTTCGGCTTTACATTCTGGTGTGTCGATAGCAATAGTGCTTACTGAATAATTGCCTTTACCCATTAAGCCGTTTAAATATTTAACATAATGGTCAACAGGGATTAAATTGGGGTCTGCATAATCGCCATCTGTTACTTTATCTTTTAAGATAGAGGATAGATCATCTTCGTCGGCTACTATAATGATCGCCAGGTAGGCACCGGGACGACGGAATCCCTCGTTTTTAACTTCATCTAAAGTAGCTTCGATACTTTGTAAGGCGCGTTCGTTACCAGTACCGCAAATACTTAATGTGGCATTTTGAATGAACACGTTTTGGATATC
>JAYSSX010000049.1:0-1740 GCA_043720315.1 Pseudobdellovibrionaceae bacterium
TGATACAGCTGACTGAGCCCCATTGTGTGCGCTTGATCAATAAACATAGTATTGGCCTTAGGAACATCCATTCCGCTTTCAACAATAGTAGTGCACAATAAAATATCGATTTCATGATTGAAAAAGGCCAACATCGTTTCTTCTAGTTGATGTTCCTCCATTTGCCCGTGACCGACTTTGATTCGGGCGTTCGGTACAATCTGGCGAAGCTCATCGGCAACTCCATAAATACTTTGAACACGATTGTGAATAAAATAGATTTGGCCCCCACGAGCGATTTCACTTTCGATGGCTTTGCGAATTGTTGTCTCTTCAAATTTACAAATGAAAGTTCGGGTCGGCAATCGATCCACCGGTGCCGAATTGATTAAACTTAAATCGCGGATTCCAACGAGACTCATATTTAAGGTTCGTGGAATTGGTGTTGCGGACATGGCAATCGTATCCACGCAGGCCTTTAGTTTTTTTATTTTCTCTTTATGAGTGACGCCAAATTTTTGCTCTTCATCGATAACCAATAAACCAAGATCTTTGAATACAACATCTTTACTAAGCAAACGGTGAGTCCCAATTAAAATATCAACCTTGCCGTCTTTTACATTTTGCAGAATTTTTTTTGCTTCAGCATTTGATACGAACCGATTTACTGCTTGAATTTCTAAAGGCCAACCCTTAAACCGTTTTTTAAAGGTTTCTAAATGCTGAAAACTTAATACGGTTGTAGGAGCCAACACCGCTACCTGTTTACGATTGTGGGCACAAACAAAAGCGGCGCGCATGGCGACTTCCGTTTTCCCGAAACCAACATCTCCGCAAATTAGGCGATCCATCGGTTTTGTCGAATTCATATCTTTATAGATATCATTGATCGATCGCAACTGATCTTCGGTTTCGTCATAAGGGAAGGCGGCTTCGAAAGCATGTAAATCAGCCTCATGTAGGGCAAAGGCATTCCGAAATAATTCAGCCCTTTGCGCATACAAAGCCAATAATTCGGAGGCAATGTCTTTTAAGTGGGATTTTACTTTTACCTTAGCTTTTTCCCAACTAGTGCCACCCAACTTATCAAGACCTGCTGATGAGTTTGCCCCTGAATATTTTTGAATCTGTGCAATTCGATAAACCGGAAGGTAAAGTTTATCTTTGTCTTTGTAGCTGATTTGAATAAATTCAGAATCAACTCCGCCGATCGCCATTTTTTTCAAGCCATCATAAATCCCTACGCCGTGAAGAATATGCACAATAAGATCGTTAGGTTTTAGATCACCAAAACTTAAACGTTGAGCCTTACTTGAAAAGTCTTCGGCAGCGGTAGAGCGCAAGTGGGTTTTTTTACCAAAAAAATCTTCGTCTCTTAGGAAAATGATTTTCTCGCGATCCAATTTTAAACTTTCCGGCAAAAAGTGATTTACGATTACGATTGTTGTGGCGCCTTCGTGCTGAAAAAGATCATCATCAATTTGATTGAAGCTATCCACAGAATGACATTTATATTCGGCCAGTTCTAAAAGATGTTTTAGCCGTTCCGATTGGGATTTGTTTTTTACCGCGATAAAAAGCGAATAGTCTTCATCTTTCCATGTAGAAATTTTTTGTTGAACCGTTTTAATCCAAACATCGGTTCCAACCGTCAATGTGGAAAGCGCTTTGCCAAATTCAGTGATTGGATGGGTTGGATAAGTGTAATCATCAGCAACCCCCTCCAATGCATAAGACAGTGTTGAAAATTCTGTGGAGACT
>JAYSSX010000050.1:0-1805 GCA_043720315.1 Pseudobdellovibrionaceae bacterium
CCTGCAAGGGTCTTCGTTCGGGGATATGTTGGCCAAATCGCCAAAACTTTGGGACTTGAAGAAAAAAAAGTCTGCGATACTTATATGAAAACCTTCAAAGAATCTCTTGGAAAATAAAAAATCAAATAAAGTTGAAATCCTGTTAGAAATGACTGAATGCCGGATTGATAAGGCGCTTTCGTTTTTACCAGCCATAGGAACGCGCTCGCGGGCCGCTACATTATTAGAACTTAAAAAAGTTTGGGTGAATTCAGAACACCCAAAATCCAGCTATCAGCTGCGTTTAGAAGATACTTTAGAAATTGAATTCCCAGCCCCGCAAGAGTCCAGTGGCGTATTAATCCCTATGGATATGAAGTTAGATATTCTTTTTGAAGACAGCGATATTTTAGTCGTCAATAAGCCCGCAGGTTTAGTAATGCATCCAGCGGCTGGACACAGCCAAGATACTTTAGTGAATGCCTTGTTGGCTCATACAAAAAACTTATCAATGAAGTTTGGTGAAAACCGGCCAGGAATTGTACATAGGTTAGATCGTGACACCAGCGGCATATTAGTCGTGGCAAAAAATGACTTTTCCCACGAAAACTTGGCTCAGCAATTTAAAGACCGCACCATTCACCGAATTTATTTTGCTTTAGTCATCGGTAGGATGAGAACAATTAAAGGTAAACTTGAAAGCACTTTGGCCCGTCATCCCACCGACCGCAAACGCTATGCCTCATTGAAACTTACGACTAAAAAACCAACTCCAAAAATTGGAAAACATGCAGTGACGCATTTTGAAGTTCTAAAGGCCGGACACGAGCTGTCCTATTTGAAATTGAAACTTGAAACAGGAAGAACACATCAGATTCGTGTACACCTAAGTGAAAATGCCTGCCCTATTGCTGCTGACGAACTGTACGGAGGACTAAAAAAAATCAAATCGGTTAAAAATAACAAAGATAAAGAATTGTTGCTACAGTTTCCCCGGTTCGCTTTACATGCTGCCGAACTTGGATTCCTTCACCCAACAACTAAAAAGGAACTCTTCTTTAAAGTTGAATGGCCCGATGATCTAAAAAGCAAAATTCAGGAACTGGGCTTCTTATGATGTTACAAAAAAGCCCAATTATAACCGCCAATGAAAGTCTGTATTTGAAACAAGACAAGTTTGAATTATTTTTCGGAAATAAGAAGGATGAAGGTAAAGAATACTTAAACGAAATCGAATGTTATAAAATCAATCAGGTTCACGAAGATCAGTTTGTAATTTGGGATTTTCGATTTCCATTTAATGAGAAACAGTTAGCCAGGGCTGATGCACATTTGACTCAACAAAAGAATACTGCCCTAAGAATCCGCTCTGCAGATTGTTTACCTATAATGGTTTATGACGTTAACTTTGAAATGATAGTAGCGATACATGCCGGTTGGCGCGGGATTCAAAATAAAATCACGTCCAAATTGGTCTCTAAAATGTTCGAAATGGGAAGTAAAGCGGAAGGCTTACAATTTTTTATAGGTCCTCACATTCAACAGAAAAGTTTCGAAATTGAAACTGATTTGGCGATGAAAATTATTGGATCTTCCGCTTCTAAAAAAATCGATCAGTTTCAGCGAACCCTAATCGATTCAAATGGACCAAAATGCCATCTGAATTTATCAAAAATTTTAAAAATTGACCTCTCCGAGCTAGGAATTGAAGATTCTCAGATTTGGATTTCAGAAATTGATACTTTTGAAAATCAGAATTTCCATTCTTATCGCAGAGACCATATAAAAGGACAAAACCAATCTAGCTGGATTTTCCTAAAATAAAA
>JAYSSX010000051.1:0-2718 GCA_043720315.1 Pseudobdellovibrionaceae bacterium
GGGGGAGCCCCCCTAGCCTAATTTTCTACATCCGCATGAGACAGCCCTGAAGCGTGTAGGGAAGATTCAGAGTTTGGTTAGTCGGCCTCGCCTCGGTGGTCAGCCATTCTTCTTTTACTTTCATGGACACCGCACGCGTTCTCCTCGCCATACCAACCACCGATAAGTTAGTGCAACTTCTGTTTTTCAACTTTTATCATTGATTCCAGGCAGTTAGACGCCACGCGATATTATATAGGTAGCAGTTGTCATTTTCGGCGCGAACTCGTCCTTTGGAAGGCATCAGCAGGTGCGCAACAGTTCCCCGCAACCAATTCTCTAAATGGTTTAAGTAGCGAATATTATTAAAATAAAACGTTTTTGCTTTAGTCTTCGGTTCTATGGTTCTACTCACTCGATGGCGCTTCCGAATCCATAGATATTGCGTGTCCTGCCCGAACGAAGTGAGGGATAGCAACGGAAGGCCAGAGGCCTGGAGTGATTGAGGCGGGAATTTGCGCCGGACTCATGAAGTGAGTACCACAAAGAAAATTCCCGCCAAAAATTAGGAAAGTTAATTATGAAATTATTTAAAATTGTGTATTCTCTTTGCCTTCTGTCTTTAATCGGATGTGCTTCGGCCAGAGTTCCCGCATCGAATGGTGCGTCTGGTCGCTTAGTCCATTTTAGCATCCCAGTAAAAAATCTCGAAACCTCTTTAAAGTTCTATACTGACCTATTGGGTTGGAAATTTAAGGTAATGACTCCTACGTATTGGATGATTGAAGATAGCCTAGGGGCTTTGTCTCTTGAAACAGAGGCTGTCAGCGGTACGATGCCGATATTGTATTTTGGGGTAAGTAATATTGATGAAGCCCTTTCGAAAGCTAAAGCACTTGGTGCAACTATTGTTTTGCGAAAGATGGATAGTGGTGACGGTTTTAGCTATTTTGCCACAATTCGTGATTTAAACGGCAATGTAATTGGCTTGTGGTCAAAGTAACAGTTATTTTTATTAAGTAACTTCTATTAGTGTCAGCCCAGGCATTGGTGAAGGTAAATTCCTGCGAGGATCTTGACGATCAAATTCTTCTTTGCTCATTGTGAAGTGGTAAACGTTTTCGATCTTTTCGTGATTTCGTTTTTGAACCCTTCGCCATCTTTCTTCGGTGGAAATATTGAAATGATAAATTTGGATGTTCGCGTCGACTTCATTTGCAAGATCCATCAACCACGGCCAGCGCGCAACATCGAACACAACGTCACGCTCGTTTTTCAGCGCATTTAAAGAGTTCGTATACATCAGGTCTAAGGCTTTTGGCATGAGGCGTTCGTAACCAGCTAAATCTCCTATAGGCTCATTAAAACTTTTAATTGTTCCGTCAAGTGATTGAAAAAGCGCACCTGTTTCTTTTGCAATCTTTAAGGCGAGGGTGGTTTTTCCTGATCCCATTGGACCGATAATTCCGTAAACTATTAATTTTGAGTTCGGATTCATAGCCAGCAAGATTATAAATTTATTCGGCTGAATGCAAATCTTTAGTTTGAGACTTGTGAAAGGTTGGCCAAATGGAAAATAATAACGGCCTCTCATCGACCTTTTGATTTGTGTGCCATTCTAATTTTGCTTATTTTCTTTTAAAAAAAGGAAAAAAAATTGTAAGTGATTAGTAGAGGCCTTGGTTTTGTCCTTACGAAGATCTTTCCGATAAAGGTCTGGTAAACAAAGCAGTGTCGACAACAACAACAAAGTGGATAAGAACTAAAGTTATTTATCCAGGAGATCGTTAATTACTTCAAGAGGAACTGCTGGGAATGATTTTTCAATACATTCTATCATTTCATTCATTGCAACAGTATTAAGAATTGTTTTGTCGTTTTTCCACACTTGACTATCTGGCCATCTCGCATAAGCAATTAAATTTCCGTCTTCGTCTTTATGTAGGCATGAACCGAGTCCGCCATGGGTATCTCTAAACTCAATTGTCATTGCTGCCCATGCTTTTTCAAATTTAGAGTCCATTCCAGATTTAATTTTAAATTTGTAAATAACGGCAAACATATTTTCAATCTAACTGACTATAAAACTTCAGTCATTAAGGAAATGCTTACAACCGATAAATGGTCATCCGAGCTGAGCTTTATTGACCAGGTTGCTGCCACACAACCATAGTAGTGTGCAGTTGTAATTGAGAGAGAAGCTTCGATCGCCGAATCAATTACTTTTGAAATAGAATCCATTTTGGATTCATATTGAAAATATTTGGAATATTATAAAATAAAACACCGCTGATCTGATCTGTAGCCAATTGCAATGAGAATTTGGAACTTTCATCGCCGAGATCCTTACTATTAAAATACAATAATGAATTGTTGAAAAAAGTACTCTCTGTCACTTGATGATCTTCGATATCATAGATGGGAATGGATTCTTTTGAAGTACACCCGCTGGCAGGGCAAATTTTTAACAAGGCCAGATTTTTTGCCGAGAAAAACACTTTAGGAGTGTGAGGTGGAATTGCCAAATAAACCTTTGAACTAGGGGTTCCTCCGGACAAACTGTGAAGTCGCTGGTCAGCAAGAGCCACCCCAAGATTGTCGGGTACCACTAGGCTATGATTTACAACATGAGAACTAACTATCATGGTCAATATTTTTTCCTTGGGAACAGTAATGTTTCTAAAAATAATATCATTGCCATTTAATTTCAAAATTTCGGCACTAGATATTGTTTCGGTT
>JAYSSX010000052.1:0-2521 GCA_043720315.1 Pseudobdellovibrionaceae bacterium
TCCTTTTTAGATAAAGTGTAATTAAAAGGACCTGGTACCTAAATGTTATCGAGACGTTGCCACAACGTATGATCAGCAATCACCAAATGCGCCATCGACTCGACAACGGGAATTGCCCGGATCAAAATACAGGGATCATGACGGCCTTTTTTGGCTACATCTAAAATAGACGAAGTTGGCTTGAAGTGAATATAAACGGTCAAATCTTCGCTGGTGGAAATTCCACCGCGAATACCACCATAATTTTGAATATTAGAATGAAACTGCATGCCTGTTTGCTTCAGGTTTTTGACAGCCTGACCAAATTCAACTCCGCAAGTGCCACCGAGGCTCATCATCGCCGCCGCCAAGTCCGCCTTCAATTTATGAAACACCGGTTGGCCCAAAGATTTCTGTGGCAACTTAATATTTAAAACGAGGGTGCCACCAACACTATCGCCATCGGCCTGCAATTTTCTAAAATAATCAAACAGTTGGGTATCGCGATCTGATGGAAATCGACTTCTATAAATTTCCGCAGTTAAATTCGAATCAATGAAACTACTGAACTCTTTATCAGTTAATACAAAATCGCCAACGCTATAAATGCAGGCTTTTGAATTGTATCCCGTTAAACATTTATGCAAAAACATTTTTGCGACGGCGCCGCCCATAACTCGCGCAACCGTTTCCCGCCCGGAAGATCTTCCTCCACCACGATGGTCCACCTTACCAAATTTTTCTTTCCATACATCATCAGCGTGACCGGCACGAGGCGTACTTTTTATAGAGGTATAATCTAGTGACCGAGCATCTTTATTGCGGGTAATAATACAAAGCGGTGTTCCCAAAGTTTTACCCTCAAAAACGCCACTTAATACTTCAGGAATATCTTCTTCTTTTCTTTGCGAAACTATTTCGGAACTAAAATAAGGTCTACGCCGTTCTAATTCTTTAGATAACAGATCAAAATCAAAATCAACACCGCTAGGAACCCCTTCAATGACGACTCCTAAGGCACTTCCATGGCTTTCGCCGAATGAGTGAATTTTAAATAGATGACCAAAAGTATTCGCACTCACAGAAATTGACTCCAAAAAATTCTTTGCTCTAAAGCCTGAGCTTTAAACATATTTACGCCGGATCGATATTTAGCTTTTACATTGTAGGCGTAAATTTTTGCAAGGGAATCTTCACTATAATTGAGATCAACGACAATTTCAGGATGCCAACCTGAAGGAGGAAAAATACTTTTATTACTTCCGGCCCAAATCAAAATGCGGGGATTTAGAGGGTCTTTAATCGCAACCCTAGGTTCGCCAGTACGCGCGGAGTATTCGACTACATGAGGAATGACAGACTTAATAACATTTCTAGTCCCGCCCCCGCCCCACAATACCACTTCATCTTTGATATCAATATCTTCAATGGCACGTCGGAAACCCATAATATCGGTATTGTCTCCAAAGAGCAGTTTTTTACTGTCATCAAAATACAACGTATTTACTGCTTTCAACTGGCTGGCCACATTCGATGTTCTGGTACAGAATTGAAACGCCTTTTCTTTAAATGGGGCCGTCACTGCCGCCCAACGTAAACCCATTTCTGCCAGGAGTGGCAGCGCTTTCGGAAATTCGTCGTCTTCAATATTAATTCGGTAAAAAGGAATATTTTTTTCTTTAAAAAATGAATTGTGTTCTAAAGGACTCCAACTGAGGTCGACATTCCTACCTAAAACGGCTGCAAAATATTTGGCTTCCTTAGGGTGATTCAGCCATTCAAACAACGTAGGCTGATCGGTTGCCGAAGCCGTTCCCCAACGTAAAAAATTGATAGGTTGTTTTCCCTTCATAAATAAGCGAAACCAAGTCCATTTGGCTGAGTTGGACATTGGCAAATAACTTCTTCGTTTTGGACTTTGCTGCTGCCATTTATAAAGTTCAAATAAGTGCTGAAAACTATTTGTGGGAAGTGCCAATTTTAAAAATTTATCCCCACCTATTTCTTCCAATTTTTTTACTGTTGTCGGGATGTCTCGGGCAATATGATGTACAGAAATGATATTTGAATTTTCCTTGGCCACTTTTGGATAACCCTGATTTCCCTCAAACTCTAAAGGATAATCGCAGCGCATACTTTTTGACGACCTAAGAAAGGGAATAAAATCGGCATTAAACTGAGGATTTCGAAAAGAAAATAAAAAACGATTCTTAGGTAAACTCGCGGCAAGGCCCTCTGCCTGTTGAGAACTTAATAAGTCATCTCGAATTTCTATTACTTGAACAGGATTAACATTAACTAATTTTTCAAGAATTTTGGGATTTGCAGTAAGAATCGCATCAATAATGCGAAACTCCTGCCTTAGGATATTTTTTTCGATTTCATTAACATCCTGAATCCCTTCGGGCATGTCATAAATCCAAGTGGACTTCAAAAAATAGCTAACATCACGCTGTTTTGCCCGTTCCAGGTATTCGGATTCAATATTTTTTTGCGGATCTAATCGCGGCCGATCTAACAAAATTTTTGCAGTTAAATCAGA
>JAYSSX010000053.1:0-2369 GCA_043720315.1 Pseudobdellovibrionaceae bacterium
CCGAATTGTCTTAATATATCACCGCGATATTTTTTCTGAATTGTTTTTGAAAACCCATTTAAAAATTTCAACGAGTCGTAAAGACTCAAAAAATCACCCAAAACGGTAAAAACGAATCGACGCGCCTTAATATTGGTTCCAAAACGCAAATTTCCCTCAAGATCCTTTTTCTGATCAAGATACTCTACATGATGACCCAAGCCATGATGAACCTTCCACAGCGCCGTTAAATTTCCGCCCGTTAAACTAAGGATAATATCGTAGATGAAATTTCCGATTTCGCTCCTAAAGGTTGATAAGTGAGAATGGTAATGCTGATGGATCGGAACTAGGATACGAAAACCTACTCCCACTGAAGCAAGCATTAACATCGAAGGTCCTTGAAATATAAAGGGAAGCAACGATAGAAGTAATCCAATACAAATAGTCGTTACAGGCCAAATGTCGGCTTTAAACTTTAAAAATGATCCTTTGGTACCCATTACAGATCTCCCCAGTTAAAGAGAGGTTGTTTCAATTGAACGTTTAATTTTTGAGTCGCTTCTATTACAGAACAAATGTTATAATTTAAACCATTCTCCAGAGCGAATTGTTGGACCAATGGAGCTGCGTGTTTTAGGTTTTTACTGGGCATCGTCGGAAACATATGGTGTTCGATGTGGAAATTTAAGCCACCGGTAATCCACGTCGCAAAGATCCCACGGTGTTTTAGGTTTTGAGTGGTTACAAATACACTTTCCGGAAAATTTCCGAGGCGCTGTATATCCATCGGCATATGAAAATGATTTAAAGAACCGACAAAACCCAAAACAAAACCAGAAATTAAGGTCGGGCCGATTATCAAAAGCCAATTATAATTGAATAGTACCGGTACCAACATCCACCGCAACACAAATATGGAAAGACGAAAATACTTCTTTCGTTGAATTAAAGTTTGCACACTTCGAAACGTTATCAATGGCCACACGAATGGAAGAACTAGAAAAAACCATACAAATGATTGATGCCGTTGAATCCAGTTTATCCTGCGGCTCAGCTGCTTATCGCTCCAAATAATGGGCTGCGTGTCCAGAGCCTTATCTTTTCCAATAATATTCGTATGTGCATGGTGAATGCGATGAACTTCGTAATGGTACTCAATTTGTGGCATTCCCATAAACATAAGACCCATGGTCTCAATAACAAACTGCGAAGTCTTACGAGATTTAAAAAAGGCATCATGACCGGAATCATGAATCCACCACAACAAGGTGATCCCTGCAACCGACTCTATGAAAAATGAAGCGAAGGGGTCAGTATCTTTTAGTATGAATGAAAACAAGAACAAAATAACGACAGCAGCCAGTTCAAACCAAATAGTTCTAAGAGATCTTTTAAAAAGACCTCTTTTTTCGCACTCACTTTTAAGAGCGTCGAAAGTTTTGACAGACCCCTGTTTTATTTTCACCATTTTTAGTTCGCCCCTTGTTTGTCTCGATTTGAGACACCTCATTGGCCATTTAATCAAGTTTCGTGCCCAAAAGTTGGAGAGAACTTTGCTAGGTATCCTGATAGCGAGGGAATCAATATGAGCAAATCCGAAGTTATGAAGTTAGAACGAAGAGTTATGGCACTTTCCTTGGTTGAAAAGCTGAACGTGTTCAGCTTTTTCGAAAGTACCGTACGCAATCAGTTTGCATCTATTGGTATTGTGGTCAACGGCAGAAGAGAATCTGACCCACAAATCCACCACTCGCGAGTCTATCGTAGCATCGCTTTGCAAGGCAGCCTAGGGCTGGGAGAAAGCTATATGAACGGTGACCTCACTGTCGCACGTTTAGATCTATTTGTAGAAAAAATTCTACGCTCTGATTTAGGAAAACGAAAATATACTCCCATGATTTTAAAACGTCTTCTAAAAGCAGTTCTATTTAATTTGCAATCGCTTTCTAGGTCAAAAATAGTTTGCGATGTTCATTACGATTTAGGGAACGATCTTTTTCAAAAAATGCTTGATCAAAGAATGGTGTACACTTGTGGATACTGGAAAGATGCAAAAAATCTTGCCGAAGCTCAAGAGCACAAATTAGATCTTATCTGCAAAAAACTAGAGTTAAAGGCGGGAATGAAAGTCTTAGACATTGGTTGCGGATTCGGCTCTTTTATGAAATACGCTGCCGCAAAATATGGAGTCGAATGTGTGGGCTACTCCCTTTCTAAAGAACAAATTGCTTACGGAGAAAAAGACTGTGCGGGACTGCCAATTGAATTTGTCTTTGATGATTATCGAAACATTAAAGGTAAATTTGATCGCGTCGTTTCCGTTGGAATGTTGGAGGCAGTGGGATATAAAAACTTCCGAACTTACATGCAAGTCATTCATAACGTTT
>JAYSSX010000054.1:0-2929 GCA_043720315.1 Pseudobdellovibrionaceae bacterium
AGTCGGCGCTTTTGGTTTTCCATATTCAGGATATTTTTTTGTAAGGTAACTTTGCCAACCGAACCAAACTAAACCAACGATCAAAATAGCAATGATAGATTTTGAATCGAAAAAACTATTGTTGTTTTCATCTTGCATTTTCATTTTCCTTTAGGAGCGGGGTCCAAACCAAAGGGTCCCCATGGATGACATTTTGAAATTCGAATTAAAGTAAGTTTGAAGGCGACAAAAAAGGACTGCGATTTGAATACTTCTTCCGCATAACAGGAACATGTCGGTGTGAATCGACAATTCCCTCCCATAAATGGAGATAAAAGAAGTCGATAAGACTGTATCAAAAAAATAAACAACAAGTTACCTGCCCTGCTTGGACATGATAACAAATTGATTGAGTGCTTTTTTGTAAGCGCTTGCTTCGATTTCTTTATAGAATTTTTCCGAAATAGGCTTAAGAATAATATTCGCATGAAAAGCAGCGTCCTCTTTAAAGACTGTGTCATCCCTAAAAAATTCTCTTGTCCATCGCTTCAATCTATTTCTGATAACAGCAGAACCAATTTTTTTTGTAAAAGTCATACCAAAATTAATTTCCTTCCCTTTTTTTAAAAAGGAAACGATCATCCAATGGTTAACTTTAAAAACTTGTCCTGTGTCTTTTAATTCTTGAAACTCAGACGAGATTTTTAAGGTCTGAGGTTTCTTATTTTCCACCAACAGCTACAGTTAAGCGCTTGCGGCCTTTAGCTCGGCGGCGAGAGAGAACCTGCTGACCATCTTTAGTGGCCATACGGGCTCTAAAACCGTGTGTTGTTGCTCTTTTTTTGTTCTTCGGCTGATATGTTCGTTTCATATAATCTCCTAAAATCTACGACAAAATTAACGTCAAGTTACCTATACATCCAAGGTGCGCAATAAAATCACATCGCAGCAAATAGGTCAACAGTTGATAAGCAGCCTCCCTATTGATACAGCGGTAAAACGTTAAAGCGTAAAAACTGGGGGGTGGAGCGCATGGATTTTAATCACCAATTGTCCTTATATGATTCTGGGAGACCTCAGTTTAATAACGAAACTTGGCTTATCGTTAAAGAAAATTTAAAAAATCGCAGCAAAGACAACAAGATAGGTGTTTGGCTGGATCATGTGTATTTCGTCGAATACCAAAACAAAGGCACCTTAAATGTAATTATTTTAGGAGTTTCCACGGGTTTGGTATTAAGTATGGTTCTGGAAAACCTTCGTGAGCCTATCTTTAAAGAGATCGCGCAAGTATTTAATTCTGATTTTGAATTGGATTTTAAAGTCACCGGTCACCGTGAACAGGATATCGCAAAAAACCTGTCAGACGTTTTTCATCAAAAAGATCCACAACCTACGTCGTCTTCACCACTAAGATCTTTCCTATCGGAAGAGCCCAATAAGGTTGCCGCGAACAATTCAAGTCACCTAAAATTAAACCCTAATTATTCGTTTAATACTTTTGTGGTTGGAAGAAATTCAGAATTTGCTCATGCGGCTTGTTATAATGTGGCCCATAATCCTGGGTCTAAGGTGGAAGGCTACAACCCGCTCTTTATATATGGACCAACCGGAATGGGCAAAACTCATCTGTTACATGCGGTCGGAAATCATATTAAACAAACACAGCCACACTTGAAAATTAATTATTTTTCGGCAGAACGTTTCATTAAAGACGTTGTTTATCATATTCAAAATAAAAGCATGGACGAGTTCCATCGGAAATACCGTCACGGAAGCGATGTTTTATTAATCGATGATATTCAGTTGATACGTGGCGACCGCTCACAAGAAGAGTTCTTTCATATGATTGATATCTTCCTTTCAGAAAATCGCCAGGTCATCGTAGCCAGTGACCGTATGCCTCGAGATATTTCAGGATTAGAAGATCGCATTCGATCGCGCCTGGAGTGGGGTCTTTTGGCAGATGTTCAAATGCCTGACTTAGAGACTCGAATTGCGATTACTCGTTTTAAAGCTGAGACTTTGCAAATAAAAATCAGCGAAGATGTAATTAATTATATCGCAAGAATTTCAAAACGATCCGTTCGTGAAATCGAAGGATCAGTAAAAAAAGTAAAAATCACTTCAGAATTACGTGGCCTTCCAATCGATTTAGAATCGGCCAAACAGTTTTTGGCGGCGCATGAAACGTTAACCGCACTGTCCCCGGAAGACATCGTCAAAATGGTCGCCGACCAATTTGGAATTCGATTAACTGACATGAAATCTTCGACGCGGGCAAAACCGATCGTTGTGCCACGTCAAATAGCGATGTATTTGATCAAAAAATATTTAGATAAATCGTTAGTTGATATTGGCAGAATGTTTGGCGGCAAAGATCACACCACTGTGATGAATGCAATCAAGCGAGTCGATTTTCTACAGGAAAAAGATGTCGATTTAAAGAAAGATATTGATAACTTAGAGACGAAGATACACATTCAGACCGGACTTTAAATGTGTATTGTGTATAAAAGTGTGGATAAACATGTGAATCAAATTGTGGGTCTGACTTATCCCCACTTTTTGAAAAATTCAGTCGTGTTTATCGATAAATATATCCACATCAATAATTTAATGTTTACAAGCACTTAAATAGCTTGATAGTTTTTCCTCGGTCTAACTACTACTACTAATATTTATATATATATTAATACTAATATATTAATAAGAAAAAACATGAGGCTTTATGAAAATCGAAATTGAAAAGAAAGATCTCATTAACCTAATCGGAAAAACTCAAAACATCGTTGAAAAAAGAAACACGATGCCGGTGTTGGTAAATATTTTATTAGAAACCGATAAAAATCGTTTAAGAGTTTTTGCAACTGATTTGGAAGTAAGCTTAACAGATGTTGCAAATGTAAAAGTTATCACCGAAGGTAAAGTAGCGGTAAGCGCAAAAAAT
>JAYSSX010000055.1:0-1604 GCA_043720315.1 Pseudobdellovibrionaceae bacterium
GCCTTTTGTAGACCCAAACTGGCCATTTTTAATTGTGAAGTACTTTTAATTTCTTTGTAGTCGTCTTTTGCCGCTGGGGTTGCTGTTGTAGTAGCCGCAAATTGTTGTGGAGTCGCTTGCGCTTCTGGCGCCTGCCGACTCGCAACCGACTGAGGTGCCCCTGTAGACTCTAAAGAAGAGCTTAATGCTTTTATGCTCAGTCTTAACGGGTTGGTTTTATCCTGTTTCAAAAGTCCTCTTCATCGAAATTAAGATAGTTATGGTAGGTTGAGTTTCTTCGACTGACAATATTTTTCTACGAAATCTAATAAAGAAATTTTGACAAAATAGACTCAAGTGTGAATAAAGTAAGCAGCTGTATTAAAGGCGGTCATGTGTTGACTGCACAGATCCAATAAGGAGTGTCGAATGTCTCAAGAAATTATCTACACCATGAAAGGTGTCAGTAAAGTTTATCCGCCCACCAGATATGTTTTAAAAAATATTTATCTGTCTTATTTTTACGGGGCAAAAATTGGCGTATTGGGTTTGAACGGATCTGGCAAATCAACTTTGTTAAAAATCATGGCCAATGAAGATAAAGATTTTATCGGTGAAGCATTTCCGGCCAGACAAATGAAAGTAGGGTTTTTAAAACAAGAACCTGAACTGGACATGAATAAAACAGTAAAGGAAAATATTTTTTCTGGTATGGGCGAATTGCCTTTATTGTTGCAAGAATTTAATAAAATCAGCGAAATGTTTAATGATCCTGATTTAGATCCCGACAAAATGGAAAAATTGATTGAAAAACAAGGCCGCATTCAAGAGCAGATTGAAGCGCTGGGTGGTTGGGAAGTCGATCAAAAAATTGAAAAGGCTATGGATGCCTTACGTTGCCCTGACGGTGATACTCCCGTGAAAAATCTTTCGGGAGGAGAACGTCGTCGAGTGGCTTTATGCCGTCTTCTTTTATCCGAGCCAGATATTCTTTTGTTGGACGAACCAACGAATCACTTGGATGCCGAAAGCGTTGGCTGGCTAGAGCAATATTTGGCCCGCTTTCCAGGCACTGTTATTGCGGTCACGCATGATCGTTACTTTTTGGATAATGTGGCTGGCTGGATTCTGGAATTAGATCGTGGAGAGGGAATTCCTTGGAAGGGAAATTACACATCTTGGTTAGAGCAAAAAGACAAACGACAAGCCACCGAACAAAAAACCGAAGAGCGCCGAAATAAAACTTTAGAGCGCGAATTGGACTGGGTAAGAATGGCGCCACGGGCCCGTCAGGCCAAAAGTAAAGCTCGCTTAACTAATTACGAAAATCTAATTAAAGAGGCCACTCCAGAAAAAATGCAGGAATTGCAAATCTATATTCCGCCGGGACCCCGTTTAGGTGACATCGTCGTTCAGGCGACTAACGTAAGGAAGGCTTACGGAGATAAACTTCTTTTTGATAATATGAATTTTAGTTTACCTCGAGGTGGTATTGTCGGTGTAATAGGGCCAAACGGAGCCGGTAAAACGACTTTATTCCGAATGATCACAGGAAAAGAAAAACCTGACAGTGGGGAATTCAAAGTTGGGGAGACGGTAAAAATGGTTTACGTCGACCAAGATCG
>JAYSSX010000056.1:0-4567 GCA_043720315.1 Pseudobdellovibrionaceae bacterium
AGTGGCAATCGGCTAATTTTAAAACGGAGTTTAAAATGAATTCGGCACTAAAAAAGATCTCTTTCGTAGTTTGTGGTTTTATTTTTTCAACTGGTTTAATAGCGCCAGCTGCCTTACCGCCTCAACATCTACAAAAAGTTTATACCGATGATAAACTTCTAAAAAATTACGGAGTAGCGCGCGGTGGTGCGGCTGGAAAAGGTTTTAGCGTACTTGCGATGCGTGCCTCAAACACTAAAGATAAAAAATTAGAAAGATTAGTTTTAGATATCGGCAATTCTTCAATGCTGAAAAATACGGGCAAAGTTGGTTATTACAATATCGAACTAAAACAAAACCCGAACCGACTAATCATTGATCTCGCGCAGACCTTAAATGCCAAGTTAAATCAAAGAGATATTAATGCAATAGTAGCAAAGTCAGAGTTCTTTAAAAAAGGACAACTTTTATTCGATAGCCAATCTCGGTCATTAAGTCTGGTTTTTGATCTGAAACAAAAAGCGGAAATTAAAGTTCAAGATGTTGAAGGCACAAAAGAGACTTCAAAATTAGTTATTGATTTCAAAAAAATATAATACCGAGGCTTGTTTTACGAATGAAAAAGCAAATAGTAATTTCTTTTATTTTAATTGGATTCGCTTCCACTAGTTGGGGCAGGGTATTTGATTTTAATAAGGAAAATTTTGCTGCTTATCTTCGAGGAGGTTATATAACAGTTCCGAATATGGTCGGTGAAGACAGCCCGTTTGAAACTTCTGGCGGAAATAATGTCGAGTTTGATACTGGTTTTAAAACAGGAAGTGCCGGCGAATTCGGATTTATTTATTCTAGCAAAGTAATCAGCTTAAAATTTGGTGTCGAGATATTGAAGCCCACCGTACTGAACGTGGTGGGATCTAGCGCTGCTGGTGTCGAGTACTATAACTTAAAGAGTGATGTCAGTGTCGTTGCCCCGAAAGTGGGCGTTGAATTAAATTTAAAACAGTGGCCGCAATCGAAATTATTTCTGAGTATCGATTTTGGTACTGCAAATATGGTTATTAAAAATGCGTATTCATTAAATGCCACAGGTGCTACGGCGCTTTCAGCAGCAGATTTCGATGAAGATGTACGTGGAAACACTTCTTTTAACGAGGGTGGGTTAGGTTACGAAATGTTGATGTCAGATTCTACAACTTTTGCTATGGACGTTGGTTACCGTTCAATGAATTTTGCCAGCCTAAAGCACAATAAAAATGTGACCACCTTTCAGGGAACCTATGAAAAGGGCGATGTTGCCGTAGACAATAATGGAAATAAAAGAACCACTAACCTGACCGGCTATTATGCCGGTATTTGGTTTCGATTCTGGGTTAAATAGATCGATTAAACTTTGTACTTCTTGATTAGCAGATCAGCTGCTTTTTCAGAAATAATTAACGTTGGTAAACAAATAAACAGACCGGGAATTCGTGGGAATACTGAGGCATCTACAACTCTTAATCCTTCCGTACCGATAACTTTGAATTCGCTATCAACAACTGCATACGGGTCATTTTTTGCTCCCATCTTGTTAGAACAAGAAGCATGATGTCCCCAGCTTTCTTTTAATACGAATTCTTTGATTTGTTCATCGGTCTGAACGTTGGCTCCAGGATAAGCCTCTTTGACGATTGTATTATCAGTTATCGTTTTATTGATAGCACGAGCTTTCTTAAAGCCTTTAATGGTTGAAGTTAAATCATCCATAGTGGGATCAGATTCGGGATTAAAATAGTTAAAATTAATATCCGGAGTATCGCGATAGTCAGCAGATCTGATTTTTACTGAACCGGAGATATTGTTGGTATGACCTTTTAAAATCGCCCAACTAAAATACTTCGCGGATTCATAGGATTTTTGTGACCAATTAGGATAATAACCAACAAAGCTTCCTGGAACTCCAAAAATATTTAGATCTGGATCTTTTTTTGTCGAAGAGGATCTTAGCAAATTCGAAATGACAGTTCCATTAGTGCTGTAGACATGGCCCATATTGTTTTTCGACCAATCAGCCGTGCAACGGTCACCAGCCTGTAACCAAGTACAGCCTTCGATAGCAGCAATAGGGTCTTTGAGTTCGCTAACTACTGTGACTTCGTATCTATCTTGTAGATTCTTTCCAACACCAGGCAGATTGATTCTTACTGGAACATTGATTCCCGCCGAAGCCAAAACTTTAGGGTCACCGATTCCTGACAACATCAGAAGTTGTGGTGAATTGAAGGCCCCGCCGGCGATGATAACTTCGCGACGTGCTTTAACAACTAAGCCATCAAATTTTAATGTACCGTTTGGCAACTTGTAAACCCCTGCACCTGCAGAACTGGCGTTGTAAAGTTTATTTCCAATAGAATATTCAACACCGATAACTTTATTTTTCACAGTGTCGGAAAAAAGAACTCTTTTGCAAAGCGCTCCTCTTTCAATTTTCAAGTTCGGATATTTACCGCTTTTTTCCATTTCAATTAATTTATTTCTTACGCCAAATCGACGTCCGTTTTTAACGTTAAATGGAATACTAAATAGGCCATCAGTCTTGTATTTAATGTAAGCCGGGTTGTTGGGATTTAATTCAGCATTTCCTAATTGAAGAGCCTTTTCTATCGTTTCGTTCAGCAGACCTTGTTTTTCTAGCGAGGCAATTACGAATTTACGTAAAGTCGCATCTTTTAATAACAAAAGGGGAGCTTGTTCTAAATGCATAAAAGGTTTTTTGTAATCAGGACTGTTAAAGGCCGACCAAGCGTTCGCCAATGTAGAGCCGACGTTTGTCGCCAAATTGGTTGTTGTGGTTTCTTGCAAATTTTCATAATGCGAATACATTGCATTTGGATTCCAACTGGAATCGCCAGTGGCATTGACGATTCCTTGCCAGTCGGATTCATCGGGGTACAGATGAATTAATGCATTCATCTGAGTACTTCCACCCAAACCAGTTCCGCGCGGGTAATAAATGCCACCTCCATAACCGTTTGATTGTTTTTTTACGTACTTAGAATTCATTAGGTCGTACTTTTGCATTTTTTCAGAATATCTTTGCACGAAAAAGCCCCAGTTGATTGCGGGGTCGTCAGTGGCTTTACCATGCAAGGCAGGGACGTCGGTATATCCTACAGGTTCTTCAGTTCCTCCGGCTTCTAATAATAAAACTCCAAACCCTGCTTGAGCTAGGCGAATCGCTAAAGGGCCGCCACCGGCTCCAGAACCTACGACTATAAAGTCGAAAGTATTCGGTTCGCTAAAGTCGTTAGCGGGAGCGCGAACTTCTTCAGGGACTAGTTTCGTTGCACAACCCGCGGCTAATAATCCGACCGCAGCGGCTCCAGTTTTTATGACTTTTCTACGAGTAACTTTTTTCATCATTTACCTCAATTAAAAATGTTTTAAAAATTCAATAAGATCATTCTGATCTTTGTCAGAGATACTTTGGGAAAGAAATTTAGATCCAAAGTAGTGGCCACGATTTACGACCATATCGTTACATTTGCTGGCATCAATTAATGGTTTCGCAGCGATACTCATAAAAGTATCCAAGGCGGCCTGGCCGGTTAGACTCTTTACATTTACTTGTGCGGCAGCAAAGGACAATTTCACAATTCCATCTGCTAGCCTTGCTTGGGCAGCTAAGGCATCTAAATTTGCATAATTGAGACTGATTCCTGCATACGTTAAGTCGATATTAGAAATCAAATTTACCGGCATTCCTTTAGGCAAGGGTCCTATTTTTAGGTAAGTCGCATCGGTGGAATCTAACAAGCCACTAACTGGTGCTCCGGCAAGATTTCGTTTGGCTTCATTGGTAAATATCTCAGCCGCAGATACGTAAGTTTTACTATCCCAAGGTTTATCTAGAGTCACGATTACCGAGTCGCCTTGAACTTCAAATTTTCCGCCATTTTGTGCGACCACTTTTTTCATCGCATCTTTAACTAAAGCAGGAACAAATTTTACTGGGACTTTTAAATAGGCTTCTTGTGTTAACACATCAACGAATCCAGGTAATTTAAACCCGCGACCTGTTTTATAAGTAACTAATTTTTCACTGTACGTAGGATCGTTACCGCGCAAATCGGGACGCAACATCTTAGCAATGGAATCATTAAAAGATTCCATTCGGCCGGCAACTGTTCCCGCGGAATTAAATTTACCCACGCTATTGTTTTGTAGGAAAGGCGCTGTTGACCACAAACTGATTAGCGAAGCCGGTCTTACATAACCGCGGCCACCAGCAGGGGGATATTTTTCTTCCGCAGTGATTTCGTCATTTACTTTATTGTCGATACTTAATTTTTCAGGGTAGTTCACAACAAACGTTCCAATTCCTGGAAGTTCTTTATAGCTTGAAGATGAAAAGTTATCCCAAATATTTCCTTTTAATGCGTTGGTTGCGATCGGACTACAAAGATTTGTATCAACGACATTAACTGGGATTCTTAGATCAGTCGAAAGATAATTGTCTTTCAAAAATTCTGGATCTAAAACAATTTTTTCTAAAGCGGCTTTGAATTCAGGCTTCTGAACCAATTGTCCATACGCTAACCAACAG
>JAYSSX010000057.1:0-3181 GCA_043720315.1 Pseudobdellovibrionaceae bacterium
ACAGTAGTTTCAATCATTTTATTTGTACTGTTAAAGTCCAGATAATTTTTCGAAATACAACCATCAGGGAACAGGATCTGAAAGTTAAGTTCGCTAATGATTGAAGGTTTTATTTCAGGGTGATGACAAGAACCTTCCGAAATAATTTGGCTTTTTTTATCGAGATGGGACTTTAAAACTTCTAGAAATTCGTCAATGCTTCCGTAAAAAATTAGTGGCGCATTGCTGTTATTTATATAGGTCCATTGGTTGACCTCACGCTTAAAAGAGTCGTTATGAATACCAGTTACAGCTTTTCCATTTTTTAATAATAGGAAATCACTTCCCTTTAATTCCGTTATTTCTGCCAGAGTTGGAACTGGTAATGGCCCCACTGACGTTGATGCAGGTGTAGACGAGCTCACATTTTCAGAGCAAAGGCGCTTTAATAGTAATTCCGCTGGAACTAAAATAGAAATTCCTTTTGATTTAATTTCGGCACTGGCAGCGCATAAGAAATTTTGATTTTTTTCAGTAAGGGGCCTTTTAATTATTTTATCTTTAAGTTGCTTTAATGCGGTTTCGTATTTTAAAGGTTCGGTTTCTTTAATCTGATTTAGCTGCATTACATCTTCATTTTTCACATCAAAAAAATCTAAATTTTCTTTCAAGTAGTCAGTCATTTTGATCAACTTTTGTGCCTCAATGAAATGATGGTAGGTATTTTCGTCGACACCAGGTCCTTGTAACAATGGATATGCGGCATTTGCCATTGCGGAAATGCCTATAATTAGAAATATGAAATAAAACTTCACGGAGCCTCCTAGTTAATGACGTCAATACGATTAAGTTTGTTATTTACTTTATTCAGGGAAGAAGATTCTTGATTTTTTGCGGGATTAAAAATCGTTGCTATAAAAGGGCCGGGCTCCGTTAAGAAATCACTAGATAAATTTTCCGGCAGTAAAACAGCGAACTGGGTCGGATCCATTGGTGCCCGAATTAATTTTACTTTACTAGCGACTTTGCGACCCTTTGTTGAATCTTTGGTTATCGAATAAAGGTCAACTAAGCCAAATTCACTGATCAATTGCGCTAACGTTTGCGAATTGGCGATTTCTAACGGCACTAGGACAAAGCCTTTCGGAATGATGGTGTCCGTCGATTCTGGGGATTCAGCTGACGAAGAAACAGGCACCGCATTTTTGAAATTTGCGAATAGCAATATCAGGATTGTAAAAGCAAAAAAGACTAATACCAATTTGGTTTTAAAATCAAAAAATCCGTTTAAGTAGAGACTCCATCTATTCATTTATCCTCCGTATTGTTTGTAACATCATAGATTTGTCATTAAATTGGGATTGGAGCTTAAGAAAGGCATAAAAAAGGGAAGCCAAAAGGCAAAGTATAATAAGAAATTCTACAAGTATTTGCCCATCGCAGTTTTTATGTCCCATTGATTTTCGGCCTTTGTGATTAAAGTTACACCGCAGCCCTGATCCCAACTAATTTTGTTTAGGAAATTAAGTGCCGATTCGAATTTTCGATTGTCGGCAGCCAAGCGGATTGACCAATTTGACTGCAAAATCTGTTTCTGACTGAAGCCAGGGTTAACGATGTAGATGGGGGCGATTTCGGACCAAGATTCCGGGCTGATCTGGAGTTCGGTTTTTCCAAACTTCAATTTTTCAATATTCAATATGAAAACTGGTTTTGCCGCAGAACTTACCTTCGCGAGATAGTTTTTAAACTGAATCTCCCAGTTTTTGTTTTTTTCTTGGAAAATAACTTTAGATTGCTGAAAAAGTATTTTCTGCTGGTTATCTAATTTTAATTGTTTAGATCTAATTTTATTAATTTCGGCGTAGTGTTTTGCAATGAGGATAGGATTTCTGGCCGCCAGTGCAGTGGCCATTTTTACTTTTGCTGCATTCATTTTTATCCTTAACAGACGTGCCTGAGGATTTAATGAAAACAATTGTCTAATGGGTTTCAAGACCAATTTAAAAGTTTCGGTTTGGTATTTAATGCAAAAATTTAATGTTTGTTTTTCAACCAATACTTTTTTTTGCACTAAAGTAAGCGTTAGCAACGCCATTAGAAATAAGCTGGTTAGCATAATCCCATAAACTAAAACAAACCCTTTTTCATTTTTTAAATTCAAATTCATTTTTTATTTCCGGATTATTTTTTAGCCCTAAATTAAATAAGGGCGCAAATTTGTTTTGCCATTTGATTTTATATGTTCGCCGATCCGATTTATCTTGAAAGGAAAGATTTATATGTTCACATAATAAACAGTTTTTTTTCAATTTTATGTTTGTGGCAGTAAGGCATGCTTTTTCGGTATTGTCGTAAGAACTTAAGCAGTAGTTCAGACGTCCTAAAAGAGCTGTTACCGAAGCCAAATTAAAACTTTGAATAAGAACAAAAGTACTGAACAAAAAAACGGCGACGCAGAAAATTAATACAAGTAAAGCTTCGATAAGTGCCTGGCCTTTTGCGTTTTGCATTTAGTCTTTAATTTTTGCATCTTCTATAGACCCATTCATAAAACTTTTTAAACTTTTCTTTTTGTACATACTTTCCGAAGCTTTGGCGTTTTGGAGGGTTCCTTCGACTTCGGCACCGAGGGCCTTGGAGACCTTTGCATATTGAATGGTTATATTTTGACCAACGACTCGCATGATAGCAATGGCACTGACAGCCACCAGCGCTACGATTATAAGATACTCAATGAGGCCTTGGCCTTTACTATTTAGTTTTAGAAATCTTTTATTTTTCATGTGAACTCCTGGTATTCAGAAGTTCATCAAGGAAGGTACCAATACAGAGTACCGGTAAAGACGAAACCAAGCCGGTTATTTAAAACTCGGTTTCGGTTTCGGATTATTTCTTTTTAGCTTTTTTAGCAATGGCCTTAGTGGCTGGTTTGGCAGCCGCTTTAGCTTTGGCTGCAGGTTTTGCTGCCACTTTTGCCTTAGCCTCTATTTTGCCTGGCTTCGCAACAGGTTTAGAAGCGGGTTTTGCAACAACTTTTGCTGGAGCCACCACTTTTTTGGTTTCCATTTTTACTTTAGGAACTTCAAGTTTTTGTGCAGCTACTTTTGCGGCTTCTTTAGCTTCACGTTGTTCAGCCTTATCTTTGGCCTTAATCATTGCTTTTTCAGCAGAACGTTTTGCTTTTCTTTCAGAAATAATA
>JAYSSX010000058.1:0-2302 GCA_043720315.1 Pseudobdellovibrionaceae bacterium
ATGGCGGTTGGTACCCAGACTATCAAACGCGTTTATTTAACAAAAAACACAGCCAGTGGAATCAATCTCTGATCCATGAAAAAATAGAAAATCCAAAAACGGCCTGTTTTTCCGAAACGATTCAACATTTTGTTTTTAATGAAATTTCTCAGCATGTGTTAACTAACAACAAGTATTCGGGATTGCAGGCCGCAGAAATGCACCAAAAGGGCCAACGTTTCTCATATTTTCACTGGCTAACAAAACCTTGGGTCAAATTTATAGAGTGTTATTTTATAAAACAGGGGTTTCGCGATGGGACCCCGGGTTTTTTTATCGCGGTTAGCGCCGGCTACTCGGTTTTCTTAAAGTGGGCAAAATTATGGGAATTAACTAAAGTAAAAAAAGTATGATAAATTCAAAAATGAGACTTCTCCTTATTTTAATAATTTCATTGGCAACAACGGCCGCCACCGCTGAAAACAAACTTTACCCGTTGGTTAAAAAAATTAAAGGACAAGTTTGGGCCATTGATAAAATTAAAGAGTCCAAAAAAATTGAAATAAATAGTCAGTTCAATGAAAGGATCCAAATTAAAACGGAACCTCACTCGACAATTACTTTGAATATTGATGAATCCAGTCTATTAACGATTGAGGAAAATTCGGTCTTAGAAATACCTGCAATAGAATGGGAAAGTCGCAAAATATCCGATTTAACTTTGCTGGCAGGCAAGGTCTATTATTCCAGCGAGAAAAGTGAAGAACGTTTCTTAAGAACTCTGATTACCAAAACTCGAGTCACCGAGGGCGAGTGGGTATTGTCTTACAATCCTGACGAAGCAAAGGCGCAATTGTATTCAATTAAGGGTGTCGTCGACTTTAGAGGATTGGAAAATGAAGAGGGTGTCGTAATTGAGTCGATGAAAAAAGCCTCCTTTAAGGGGGTTATTGAAAATGGTTCGGTCGTCTACGATGAGCTTCTTAAAGGGCGCAAAGTAGCCAGGGGATTATTGTCCGAAGTGACCGATGTTTTGCCCGAAGAATTGAAATTGCTTGAAACTACGAAAGAGTTAGCTAAGCCAGAAAAATTCGTAAAAGTAAAAAAAGTAAAACCCAGTAAAGAACATATTTGCGAGCAACCCTACGGCAAATTTAACCAATGCTCTTGGGTTTGCGAAAACAATCCTAAGTCAGCAAAAAAGTGTTTAGTGGATCGTAAAGGTGTGCAGTGTGTGCGGCTTCGTTGTGATGCCAATGGTAAGTGGGTAGATAGAACGTTGTTGCCAAAGTCAAAATCAAATTGCGAAAAAGAGGCGTTCGTGGCCTCTTGCGATTATTGATCTAATTTCGTAGCCGTAGTCAGAGATAAAAGGATCCCTTGCCGGTTTTGGCTCGAACGTTTCTGCAAAAGCGAGTCGGCTACTTTAGCTGTTCCTAATGCCGTTGCCTGTGAAGTTCCGCTCATTTTTCCAAATTTCCCATTTGGTAAACTGGAAACAATGTTTTCGCCATCGAGATAAGCATCAACCTTCCCAATCCCAAAATTGCTAAAGGGAGAAATCTTTCCTTGAAGATTTTTTGAACCAATAACAAAAATGTTTTTTAATCCATAGCTGGCTGGAAAATAAGAGACCTTGTTGAGGTTATGAGCTTCGTTACCGGCGGCCGCAACAACAATAATATGATTTTTCTCAGCCAGCTTTAACACCAGATTTTCTTCTTCACTGAAGCCCGCTCCTCCGCCAGAATAGTTTATAATGTCGACATGTTTGGCGATTGCGTATTTAATGGCAGCAACTGAATTGTCGAGGTTATTTTCGGTGCTTTGGTTAAGGGCATAATATTTTAAGGGCAAGATTTTGACCTGTTTACTGAAGTGGGTGTATTTTTTGATGATTCCTGCGACGTGTGTGCCATGTCCGTGAAAATCAAAAACATCTTTTGAGTGGGAAGCAAAATTCCAACCTTCGAAGTCGTCGACAAAACCATCTTGGTCATCGTCGACTCCATTGGATCTTTTGTCTTTGCCATTTTTGTCCAATCCAACTTCACCCGGATTTTGCCAAATCATATCTTTTAAGTAGGGATGTTCGGTATCAATTCCAGTATCGATAACAGCAATGACCAGTTCTTTTTGCTTCAGAGTTTCTTTAAGTTCCTTTCTATATTTTTCATTTTTTAAGACTGAGTCCATTGCAAAGACTTTAGCAGTCAGTAAAAAAGTTAAGTTCATTAAGGCCATAGTGCATTTTAGATTCATAGATCTCCCTTGGGGTTAAGAGAGGACCAGTAACGTGATTGATTTCCTCTGGTCAGAAACT
>JAYSSX010000059.1:0-18332 GCA_043720315.1 Pseudobdellovibrionaceae bacterium
TTCGCTTTCAACTGTTCGCCGACAGACTTCTCGATCATCACAACGGGAATCTTAACCGAACCATCTTCTGAAGCGGTTCCTGACATAAGGCCATCGGAGTGATTGTAAATAACTACCCCAGCGGCACCTTTATCAATCGCGTTTTTTACTTTTTCAACAAAAGTTAAATCCCCTCGAACGATCAAAGCAAACTTACCTCTAACAGAATCTGGAATCTCTTCCGGTTTACCTAATCCGCCATAGACCAATTCATTGCTGACAGCACTTTCAAAAACCGGAGTTCCCGAGAAAGCCGAGCTTTTTACAGATTGCTCAACACCATTTACCGTTAAAACAATAAATGAATCACGGCCTGTTCCCATAGGAACTGAAGATCTTACGTCTACTCCAGGAGCAACTATATCAAGCTCTGGACCGTACTGCGAGAAATCAGCTTTTTGAATCTTACTGTTGATAGCACCAACGGCAATAACTGTTGGATAAGCGGCTGGAAAACCAACTTCACCTGGGTATTCGTCGTTACTATTACCTGAAGCAGCCACTACTGCAATGCCGGCCTTTTCAGCCCTTTGCATAGCCTGAGCTTCCGCCGGACTTCCGGTTGGACCACCTAATGACATGCTGATAACATCTACTTTTTGAGCAATACCGTAGTCGATACCTTGAACGATTGAAGCATTACTGCAACCATTCACGGCTTCACCACTTGCTGGGTCAACCATAGTTCCGCAAACACGCCCCATTAACAAACTTACTTTAGGCGCTACACCTACGAAACCATCTGAAGCCAGTGAAGCCCCAATAGTGCCTGAACAATGAGTTCCGTGACCTTCATCGTCAGCGTACGCATAGGGTTTCGCAGGAACGGGGAAGAAGTTTTTACCAGTTAAAAAATTATCTTTTAGGGCCGGGTGATCTTTATCTACACCCGTATCTAATACTAAAACTTTAACACCAGTTCCATAATTGCCTTTTTCCCAAGCCTGAGGAGCTTTTACAGCTTGAATTCCCCAAGGAGTATTTTGACCCAAAGCCACAGTTCTACCGTTGTTATGGCCATGACGAATGTATCTTGCGTCGAACGACCATGCTTTGGTTAGAGTAAAACCTAAAACTGGTTTTGGCATTTTATAGAATTTTTCTTTTTCAACACTGGCCACCAACGAACTGTTAGCCAATACATCCAAATCTCTTTCATTATCAGTGTTGATAATAATTGTCTGAACATTTTCTAGAGAACTTTCGATGTCAGCATCGGTGTTTTGGAAAGGGGCAATCACTCTCCCCTGAACTCCAGAAAGTCTTAATGAAGATAACTTCATCCGATTTGATAATCGAAATTGTTGATCTGCATTTACAAAAGCTTTCTGATCTTTCATCACAACAATATATCTTGCTGCGTTAGCTTCGTAAGAACCTAAAACCAAAATACTCATAAGACTTAGTGTATTAATCTTAAGAATTATGTTTGCGATTGACTTCATGATGTCCTCCATTGATCCCCCAGGATCATGCGGAACAGTTTCATCCAAGTTCTGACCACTTTTCAATCAATTCTTCACAAAGTCTTAAGATTTTTTTAGCTACCTCAAAACTTAAAAAGTATGAAATCAAGCTGTTTTCAAAAAGTGGTTCCAAAATGGGTTTCAGTTGATTTGAGTACTCAGAATCAATAAAAGTGATGCTAGCTATGAAAAATGCTAATAAACCTGCCTCTAACGTATCATGCATTGCGTTAAGAGCCTCCTAAATCATCTTTGGCTACTTCGGGTTATCTGGCTTCATCCGGAAATTCAATGCTGCAAAGGATTTGCTTCATCGAGGTGATATTTTATTTACCAAAACCATTTCTGTAGCTAAGTTACTGCGATGAGTTTTGAAATACGACCCTGGAATTTTTCCGACATTCCAGAAATAAAAAAATTTACCGATGTCGCTATTGGTGTTGATTACTATCGTATCTCCGAACTGGAAAATATATTTGAAAAATCTAAATTGAGCGGGCAAATATTTTCGCTGCTCTTAATAGAGGAGCAAAATAGTATTCAAGGCATTCGCATTACCTATCCGCAAACCAAATGGGAAAAAGGCAAAGGAAAAGGACTCAGTCCCGAAAAATGGGGCGTTCCATTTCAACACTGTGCTTATTTCCAAAGTCTATTTGTTTCGCTTAATTTAACAGGTCAAGGTTGGGGCCACAAAATGTCATTGGTGGCCATCGAACTTTTAAAAAAAGTAAATACCAAAGCCATTGTTACACATTCTTGGAAAGAATCGCCGAACGATTCTTCCGGAAAATATTTAAGAAAATTAGGATTTCAAATTGTATCGACCCATCCTAGGTATTGGTTTGACGTTGATTACGAATGCACCCGTTGCGGACGCCCTTGTGTCTGCACTGCTGAAGAAATGATTTTAAAATTAAATTAAAGAGGGAACGATGAGTACATCTTATTGGTTAGATCGCAGTTTTAGAATTGAAAAGAAAAGTTTTGATGCCGTTGTCGTTGGCGCAGGCATTTCCGGGCTTTCAGCAGCTTATTGGCTAAAAAAAGAAGATCCTAGTCTTAGTATTGCTGTGGTGGAAAAAGGGCGCATCGGAATTGGGGCCAGCGGCAGAAATGCCGGCTTTATCACTTGCGGTTCGGTTGAACACTTTAATCGAATGATATCAAAGCATGGCAAAGAAGAAGCGACAGCTATCTGGAAATTTTCCGAAAATAATTTAAAATTACTAGAAGAACACATCATTCAAAGTGATGGAGATTCCATTTTATTCGAGAAAAAGGGCTGCTATTCACTGGCTGCGCAGGATTCAGAATTTAAAGAACTAAAAAATGTCGCCGAAATTATGGCTGGCTTAAAAATACCTACTCAAGTTTACACACAAGCGGAGATTGAAAAAAACGTTGGAGCAACAGGATTTGTCGGCGGAATTAAATATTTGGACGATGCCACTGTACATCCGGTTCGTCTGTTAGAAAAAATGGTTAGTAAAATGCCCGGGGTCACTATTATTGAAGGCACCGATGTCCAAGGTTATTCTGAAGGCGATGGTGGCACTCGTGTTTTAAAGACTGATGGTGGAGATATTGAAACCTCAATGATCATCTATGCCCTCAACGGCTACTCAGCCAGCCTTCATCCCTATTTTGCGGATAAAATCTTTCCAACTCGCGGTCAAATTTTAATGATGGAAAAAATCGAACGTTTTATGGACGGACCTTCTTACGCTAACTTTTATCTGGATTACTTCCGTCAGCTTCCTACTGGCGAACTTTTAATCGGTGGTTTCCGCCAATTAGAAAAAGCAACTGAAGTAGGATATTCTGATCATACAACGGATGTTATCCAAAATGCTCTTCATCATTTTATCCAAACTCATTTACCTGTCCTCAAAGGCAAACAGATATCCCATCGCTGGGGTGGAGTTATGGGATTTTCGAAAGATGGACAGCCCTTAGTTGGTGCTTTACCTGATGACAATCAAGTTTACTTTTTAGGCGGTTACACAGGGCATGGAATTGGTTTAGCTTTTAATACAGGCAAATCATTAGTAGATATGATTTTCGGGCGCGAAGTTCCAAAATGGTTATCTGCGCGCCGGTTCGGCTGATTCAAAAATGTCAGAGAATCTATTAAAAAACACTATCAGCTTGGACTTTGTTCTTCTGTTAGCCACTGATTTAAAAAAACAAAGCCCTCTATACAATATCGAATTCAATCAAAAACAGTTTTTGACTGGGTTTACCGATTCGCACTGGGGTACTTTGGAATTGAAACAAAGGGCCCGATTTATTGTTTCCCAATTGGGAATTCATTTAAGTGGAAGCTATCGCGATCAGATTCGGCTGATTTCACCGCTGGCTGAAAAACATCAGGGCGGATTAAAAGCGATGATTTTTCCTGACTTCATCGAAGTTTATGGGCTTGATGATTTGAAAACGTCATTAAATGCTCTCAAAGAATTCACTTTCTATTTTAGCTCGGAATTTGCAATTCGTCCTTTTATCGTAAAATACGAAGCGCAAATGTTAAAAGAGCTTTTGAAAATGTCAAAAGACCCGGACGAACATATTCGCAGACTTTCTAGTGAAGGCTTGCGACCGCGTTTACCCTGGTCGTTTAAGCTTCGACGTCTAATCACTGCTCCTCAACTGGCCTTTCCGGTCTTAGAAAACCTGAAGGATGATTCCTCATTGTACGTAAGAAAAAGTGTCGCCAATCACCTCAATGACATTAGCAAAGACCATCCAAAACTGATTTTAAAAATAGCCAAAACTTGGTATGGAAAATCAGAACGAACAGATTGGATCATCAAACATGCTCTTCGAACCTTGTTAAAAAAGGGAAATCCGACGGCATTAAAACTTTTCGGCTTTCAACAAAAAAGTTTACCAAAACTCCAAAAACTTTCTACAACTTATAAGACGTTTAAAATTGGAAAACATTTAGAATTCGCAGCCCAGTTTGCTCCGCCAGCTAATTCTAAAGACACCTTAAGAATAGAATACGCCATTCATTATTTAAAAAATAATGGAAGCTATTCGAAAAAAGTCTTCAAGATTTCTGAAAAAAATTATCCTGTAGCGAGTTTTGTGGTTCAGCGCAAACATTCTCTGCGGCAGATGACTACTCGGAAACACTACAAAGGACTGCACCATTTAGAAATTATTGTTAATGGTGTGGTATTGGGAAAAACTTCTTTTACGCTTAGTTAATGGCAGACCTGACTAAATTTCTATAGTTTGAGGATATCTAAAATTGCATTGTATTAGATCTTTACAGACAAACCATCTTTAAGTGCCAACTGGGTTGCACGGTAAGCAGGAATCAACCCCGTCAAAACACCAAAACCAAAAACGATAAATAAGTAAATAATTTCAACTGCTGTTATAGGTGCACCGACAACATAAAAACCAAATTGATCGGCTAGCCATCCCGACAAAAGAAAAAATCCCGCTAACTCTAATACAAGTCCTAAGATAACTCCTAATAATGTCAGCAAACTACTTTCGAAAACCAAAAGAGCCGTAATGCGAGCCGGGCCGGCACCAATCGAACGTAAGATCGACATTTCCCTTCGCCGTTCATTTAGTCCAGCCAAAACCGAACTTAACATCGAAGCTAATCCCACAGCCATAACCATAATAGAAATAATTTTCAACACGGTATCAATTTGACTTAGGCCACGCCATAATTCGGACAATGTAGCGCCCGGAATAATTGCCAGTAATGGTTCTTGTGAATAGTTATTGATATCCCTTTGCAGCTTTAAGGTTTCAATGCGCGACTTTGTTCGGAGAAAAAAAGCAGTAATAGGACCGATTTTGATATTTTCTTTTTTAATCTGAGCTTGTGCCAATGAATTTGCCTTCGTAGGCATCGCTCCATTTTGCCAATCCATATGAATGGCTTCCATCCCAAATAATGAAATATATAAACTTTGATCCAAGGCTGTACCTGTAGGTTTCAGAACACCTGTAATTCGAAAAGGCTTATCATCATGGAAAATAATACCTTCCTGACGAGTCACTCCGTGCGCGATAACCACCTTATCGCCTAACTTGTAGTTTAATTTTTTAGCAACGTCGGCACCAACCGCGACATCCCATATATTCAAAGCCGGTTCGCCGGCTTCAAACTCTATGGTTCGGTCGCCGCGATAATGATAGTGTTGATAAAAATTTTCATCTGTTGCAACGACTCTAAACCCTTTGTGCCCATCCCCTAACGAATACGGAATAGTCCAATCAACGGATTCATTTTTTTTGATTTCTTGGTAACTTTCCCAAGAGATATTGTTGGAAGCACTCCCCATGTTAAACACTGTGTACAAAATAAGATTGAGTGGACCGGTGCGAGCGCCTACCAGTAAATCAGTTTGGCTGATGGCCTGAGTGAATCCCTCTTGGGCCGCCCTTTTGGTACGTTCAACGGAAAGTAATAAGGCAACGCTAAAAGCGATAGAAAGAATAGTTAAGAAAGTTGAAAATTTACGATTCTTAATGGATTTGAAAGCTAAGGTTAAAAATATCATAGCACCATCATCCTTTGCTGATTGCAGAGTTAACTTCTGCCAAGGAAACCGTGCGATCAAAAAGCCCTTGCAAAGTGCGATCATGACTTACAAAAAGAATGGCGGTTTTATTTTTACCACAAAGTTCAAACAACAATTTAATAAAGCGTTCCCGATGATCAAAATCCAAAGCCGAGGTAGGTTCATCGGCTAGAATCAGCTCGGGCTTCCCTAAAAGCGCTCTTGCTGCGGCCACTCGTTGTTGCTGACCCACTGATAATTCTGTCACCGGACTCTCGATAAGGTCTTCGATACCCAGTTGTACACAAAGAGAAGTCATCTCGGCGATTTCCTTTTCTTTGGAAACTCTCTGACGACGCTCTCGACTAAGGTAAAGGGGTAACGTAATATTTTCCTTCACATTCAAATAGGGAATTAAATTAAAGCTTTGAAAAATATAACCAATGTATGAGGCCCGAAACCGATCGCGCTGAGATGAATTCAGGTTCAACAGATTTTGCTGTTTTATCAGGACTTCACCGCTTTGCGGAACCAACACCCCCGATAAAATTTCCAAAAAGGTGGTTTTGCCACAGCCGCTGGGACCATACAAAAAAACTTTCTCTGAATTTTGCATTGAAAAATAGGGAACTGAAAGCGTTTCTTTTTTAGCCGATGGATATTTAAAACTAAGATTTTTTAACTGTACGATATCCATGAAAGATTAAAAAGGAGATCCCCCTTTAAATTGAGGACTCTGCAAATGGCCAGCCGCTGGAGTGCTGGATAAAATAGTGACTTTACAAGATTTAAATCCATTGTTAGTCGGACAGCATAAAGCACCAGACGCCGAGATATTTACATCATAAGGATTACAATAACCGACTCCTGCACCGGGCACACCTACTGAATTGGTGGCACTACATCGATAGTTCACATTTTTCGACTCGGAACGGGGTTGATATCTCTTACCACCACCAGAAGTTGGGTATGGATTCGACTTGCCCCAGTTATCCCAAGTTGTATATAAGGGATCAACTCCAGTACCGGCAAAAAACCAGTAATAAGACGGATAACCACTTAAACTGGAAATTCCGCGATTGGCAAATTCCGCGATTGTACAAATATTCATGCCCGCACCGCAAAGTGCAGCTGCCCCCGCGTAATTAGTTGTGCCGGCACAAGCAACAACATTCTGTGGTGACTTATAAGTTGGCGCAGCTCCTCCGCTACAAGATCCTGCTGACTCGAAAGAAATATCGGCTTTAGGAGCCAGAGTTACATTGGCAGCCCCAGTTAAAATATTGTTACCTGTCGTGCGATCATAACATTCAGCCGTGTAAGTAACCGTTACAGCTGAACCATTTATTAAAGTCAATTTTCCATTTTCAGCGGCGATCGATACGCTGCGATCTGAAGCCGCGTAAGCATGCTGAATAAAAACCGATAAAAGTAATGCCGAAATGAACTTCATAAAATTCCTTTTTTAAGAGAGGTAAACAATAGAAACATTTCAATTCGTAAAAATTAACCTGTCAACCAATTGCTTTTTTAAAACCGAATTTTTTGAAGAATAATTTGAATTTGTTCGTGGCTATTTTCAAAAAAGAAAAAGCTGACAGCTAAAAACAACCAAAGGGCAAATCGCTTCAGCCAAAGCATCTTAACCGAATCTTGTTGCGCCCATTTATGACGCAGACTTCGCTGAATCAGCAAGGCGAAAATCTGCAAAATCGAAAACATATAAAAACTAGAAGTTCCACCGTGCCAGTACGCCATAACTAAAAATACGAACGTAACAGCTATGCAATAATTTATATATGAATTATTTAAACCGCACCTTTCCAAAAATTTCAAAGTCGGAATATGAATAAGATCTTTTAATAATTCAGTTAAAGAGATATGCCAGCAGCGCCAAAACTCGCCAACACTAGTAGAAAGATAGGGTCGATCAAAATTTTTATCAATTTGAATGCCCAAAATGGCCGATATTCCAATGACCAAATCTATAAATCCCGAAAAATTAAGAAATAAGTAAGTCGGATAAGCTATCAGAGCCATTAAAAACTGTAAAAGATTAATCTGAGGATTTAAATTCAGTAATAAACGTGAAAAAGTGAGTTGGTAAAATATACTCGCCAGTGGATAAAACTTGGCTGCTCCCCATATCAAACGCAAAATTGCAATTCCAAAAACACGTGGAGTTCTTTTGTATTCGCCGTTAGAAGACAAAGAAAATTCTTTGAACGAAGTGATTGGGCCGATATAAAAGACCGGGACATAGAAGCAATAGTAGAGAAATGCAAAAAAACCAGAGGGACTTTCTTTGCTATCGATTAAAAATCGATACCAACGAAATACTAAATACGACAAACCTATCATTGGAATCGTTAACATCAATCCAGATCTGGCGAACACGGCCGGCGCTGAACCACCGAAATGCACAGCTAAATCACCCATTTCAATCTGAGGCAAAATCCGAGATAAAATCAGGACAATAACTGGAATAAAAAAAGAAACAGCACGCAATTTCCGCGTTTTCGACAGAAGGTAAATCAAGAAACTTGTTATCAGCAAAAACAGAAGCGGATAAAAACCAAGGGAACCCTTTCTAAAAAATAAAAAATAACATAAACCTAAGTTTACAATAACCTCGGCGATTATTACGCCTCTATAATTTCGAAAAAAGGAGAGCCCAAAAAGCGCTATTAGGAAATATAAGACTTCAAAGGTAAAAAAATAATCTAAATTAAACATTAAAATCGGCCATAAATGACTGGCGCCCAGAAGGAGGAATTGGGAATGGAAAAAAAAAGAATCAACAAGGCCAATGCGATGATTAAAATGATCACATCAAACTTTTTCCACTGAATCAGTCTATTCATTTCAGCTTCTCCACTAATTGATCCTTGATAAGATTGGTAAAAGCTTGAGAACCAATAGCCGTGAGGTTGTGGCCAGCATAAATTTGAGACTGTAAATGGGCTGGCAACACGGCAAACCATTTTTTAAAATCTGTCGCTATGACAGGAATTTTAGGATCGGTCATTTCAGAAAAATTCCCCGGTATAGTGGCTTCATCCGATTCAAATTCCGTCGCATGTGGTGAATCGATAAAAACGAGATTAATCTGATGGGTTTTTGCTAACTCAAATATCAGTTTATAGAACCGAACCCAGTCTTCGGACAATGGATGCTCCCGATTTAAATCCGTTTCCTCCGTTGTCTTCACTTTTACGTAATCTTTGGAATTTAGATGGGGAAGTTCTGATGTTTTGAGACGTTGTGTATCCCTTAATGAATTAAAACCTAATTCCTGATTGATAGAAGACAGAAATCTTGTTTCATCTTGTAGCGAACTGCGATAAATAGAGGAAAAAAGATTTAATCCCAAAATTCGAGTGTAACCAAAAAACGAAACCCCCCGGACCCCCTCCAAATCATCTGGATAGATCCACCAATTCACTGAGTTCTGATGCGGGAAAGGATAAAGGTCTTCTACTTTCGGCAAAGGTAATATTAGATTTTTGACTTTTCTTTGCTTTAAGACGTCCTTTAACAGTAAATAAGTGAGATCTGATCCAAAATGATTGTGACCCAAAGTAATAACATCGGCTTTTCTTTTATACTTTTCGCTAAGCTTTTCCTGGATGAATGGGGTATAGATTTGCCACCAGGCTGTACAAGGGCCAATGATCAAAGCGTCAATGTCACCAGTTTTACCGTAGACCTCATCAATGACAAAATCGGCATCGGTTTCTGTGGATGGAATTTTCGCAATTAAACTTTTTCTTGATGGAGTTAAACGGAAATACCCAGCAGTTAGTAATAAAAGAAATACAAATAGAACACTGATTATGAGTCTTTCTTCTTTTCGTTGGATGGGGTATTCAATGGGCAGCTCTTTCGGCATGCCTTAATCAGAACTGTTTCAGAAAAAAATGTCATCAATAATAAGAAACTTGTCTGACCGCTTCTGAAACTTTGTCTTCTTGAACTATGCCCGTCGCCTGTAAGGAATAGATATTTCCACCATGATCCAAGCCATACAACTCGGAAGTATATCCTACGGAAATCGACTGTATCCAGGCTGGTACCTTGCAATTTGGTACTGTAAAAGGACAAGTTGTTAATTCTTCAATCGAAGCTGGAGAAATAAACCCAGCCGATGTAGCCATATTTGGCAACACCACTTTAACGATTCGACCGTCCCCAACAAGCCCATAGACGTCGCCAGTATCTGGCTTTCGAGTTAAGGAGTAAACATATTCAGGAATTTGCGCAGGGCTTGCTATCGCTAGATTGAGAACACCACTTGTCGTTACGAAACCCACATTAAAAACTCCAGACAAAGAAGTTGAATAGTAAGCTTCTGTAGTTTCGAGACTTGATATCACTTCACCCTGGGGGTTTAACACGTTACCATTCGAAATGAGACTACCCTTTAATTTACAGCTAGCTAAATTTTCCTGCACCGCCATATTATTGCTGATTCCGGGAAATTCGTAATTAATAGTTACCGTTTCGTCGTTACTTTTAAGAGACACAGCCGAAGTAGTACCCACAACATAGGTGTTTTGCAGTAGGGCAAAAGATGCGCTAAAGTTTGAATCCCAATTCGGACAATTTTCATTTTCATCGGCCAAATAAGCAATCAATGAAAAATTGCGATTTTCTCCCTTTTGGACGTCGATAGTTAAGGATTGGCCTTCGGGCTTAAAACCTACATACTGACCAAACACCGCATTACATGAATTTAATGCACCTTTGATATCTGGTGCGCTGACTTTGACTCCATAGCAAGCTTTTTTACCTACGGGCAATGCCACTTGGGCTGACAGTCCAATCGGCACTAAAAACGACACCCTGCTTTTTTCCATTGAGGAAGAGCTGTCGGTAGATCGACTGCAGGCGGCTAAGGCCAAACTTGATAAAATGAGAAAAACCAATCGAATGTTCATAAGGATCTGATCGGATTATTGCAATCAAGACTATAGGATTTGAATCGTTTCAATCCGAGATAAGTCAAAAAATGCCCCTTGAAATAAATGAGGTTGCTGTCTCATTTTGAGTTTGCCAAATTAAGACGGTTATAAAAGTCACAGTGCTCGCTTTAGTTAACTTTGTAAATCCATTAATAGACTTGTGCAATTAGCTTATAGAACAATATAGAACAATTTGTTCTATATTATATTGCTCTCAAATTAAATTTCCGGTAATTGTTTTATATGAATAAAAGCTATCGTTTACTTCTTCAAAACGAACTCCAAAATCGAACAGCGAAGAATTCTTATTATTCCTTGCGCGCCTTTGCACGGGACTTGGATGTTTCACCCTCGAGGTTAAGCGAAGCCCTAAACGGAGTGAAAGGCATTTCTGCTCCCTTGGCAGAAAAGATCTGCAAAAAATTGAATCTCGACAAAAAATGGACCGATTTCTTCATTACTTCAGTCATCGCCGAACACGGGCGAAATCCAAAACTTAAAAAACAAGCTAAAGATAATTTAGAAGAACATATTGCTATCTGTTTTGACGAAAACAGACCACTGGAAACACCTAAGACTGAAACCATGGTTGCCTGGTATTTTCTTCCGGTTTTGCGGTTGTTTGAGAATAAAATAAAAAACTTTAAACAAATTGCGGATACATTAGAAATCACCGAGGACCAAGCTGAACATGCTTTCCGATTTTTAAAACGTCTAGGGTATATCGAAGAAGTGAAAGATAAAGCTTACCTGGCAAAACGCGGACAAGACAGAGTTTTAAATTTAAACTTTGGCCAAATATCCGAAATTTCTAAAGATCGATTTCAAAGGGAAAATGTAAAAGATTATTTTGCAAATGAAGTGATTTTTTTGGACGAAGATCAAATCAAAGAAGCCAAAAGAATAATCAGTCGCTGCCATCGAGATCTGCTAAAATTGCACCAGGATCGAAAACTTAAGAATGTATCGATTTACAGCGTAAATTCGCAATTATTTGAAATTAACAAAATTAACCCCGGAAAAGGAAAATAAAATGATCAAAAAGATATCGCACGTAATGTTATGGAGCCAAAATTTAGATAGAACAATCGAATGGTACAAAGAGAAACTGGGTTTTCACGTTAATTACTATGCGAAAGATGAGTTCGCTTCATTATCACATAAAGAGATGGGTCGCCTGGACTTTCATGCATGTGGAAAAGACATCTCCAACTTAGGTAAAGGGCCTTTGCCTTACTATGTTGTTGAAAATATCGAACAAGTTAAGAGTTGGTTAGAAGCCAAAGGCATAAAAGTCCATGACATTGAACAAGTTGCGGATAGCCCAAAGCACACTTGGTTTACCGATTGCGAAGGCAATGCCCTTGGTCTGGAACAGTATTAGAATATTGCACCTTTTTAGGTGATCAATGAAAATAAGACTTAATCATAATATAGGAAGTGATATGAAAAAAATTGCCATGTTAGTCGCGGCGTTTAGTTTTGTTGGTTGTACTCATGTTCAGACAACTAGTTATCAACCCAGCAATATCATTGGGGAAGCGGGAAGATTTCCTGCTTCCGAAGTTTGTCGGGAAAATCCGAGTTTCCCCCACCTTTTTACCGTGGTGGAAAATACCGACAAACGAATTACCGTTGAAATCGGCGACTTTTCGAAGGTCCTCAATTTAGATGAAGACAATTATGATTTCGAAGTTAATCTAATGCCTATCCATGAAGTCCGTGAAGGGCACGAAGACTGGGGAAAACCGATATTTAAAAAGCGTGGAACCCTCAGAAGTCAGTCAAAAATTGTAATTCCTGTTGATGGAACCGGTGCTTACGTTTTTAAAATATCTCAGAATGACAAAACATTTTGGACTCAAAAAGTTTTTTCTATTGCAGCGAAAGATAATACTTTAAGTGATGAAGAAAAACAGCAACTAGCTGTGACCTATGCCCCCATCGTTAGTTACCACGATCAGGAGTTGTATTATCCGGTATCTTTAGAATATCTTACTAACCAAGTCGAACCCGATCAGGAATTAAATAACGAGACATTTATTTTAACTAACCGAACCATTTCAGAAAGCGCTGGCGGAATGTTCAGCGGCCTATTTGGTGGCAGTGACAGTAACAAACCAGGAACTTTAAATATCGAGTTCCCTTTCAAAGACATATTAAACATTATGCCATACTATGGGCATTCCGAATCAGTCTTAAAATCTAAAGGCGATTCATCTGAGACCCAATTAGTGAATCGTTATGGCAAAAATCATTCAACCATTTATTATTCCATTTTCGAAAACAACTTAAGAAATGAAATCTTAATCAACTACCATTTCTTTTACTCTTACGACCCAAAAAATGGAACGGCTAACAAAAAAGCTTTACCAGCCCATATATATGACCGTGAAAGTTTCACTGTTTTACTTCGCAAAAGTTCACGCGAGCCCATCGAAATTTACTATGGGGCCCACTTAGCCACTCAGACGATGGCACAATTAAACGCTAGCGGCCAAGAGTTACAAAGATGGGACGGTGGCCGAACGCGCGCGTACTGGAATGAAAAAATCAACCCAAAAATGGCAGTAACTAAGTTTGAAACTCATCCCATTCCTTTTGTGGCGTTAGGTTCGCACGGAATTTATCCTAAAAAAGGAACTTATGCGGTTATGATGAATAAAATTAAAGCACTCGTGGAACCGGCTGGCGGCAATAAATTCCTTATCCCAGAAGGCGTGACAGGATTTAAACAAGGAAATCAAAGCACCTACAAGTTAAAAGGACTTCGATTAGAAAACACGGTCAGTGGCTGTGGACCGAACAGTCTTTTAGCCTACTCAGGATCTACAGTGGATGTTTTAGGACCTACAAACGCTACCTTCCCTCCTTTTACAGATAGAGAAGAAAATTTTATGGGTTACGCGGATCCGAATGTTTGGCCGTTTGATACGTCGAAGGAATAACATCGACCTCATCGTAAACGACCTTGTATCCGATCGCCTTTTGAAATTCAGTTCTATTCATTAGATAATAAATCACGCCATATAACATTCCCAAAAGAAAGCCCACAAAGTGGGCTTCATAGCTAATGTTAGGATCAAAAGCTTCGGCTGGAAAAAACAAAACTAATGCGACTCCCATGGCTCGCAAAAATCTTTGGTAGTACGATCGTTTAACATCTAAAAATGAATACAACATCAACCAAACACCACCCAACCAAAACACGATTCCCGATGCCCCTATCAACGACGACTCTAGTGGCATTCCCTTCAGTACAATTATATTAGTAATTCCACCGAATAAAAATGCCATTAAGGGAAAGGTGAAGAAGCCGAAGTAACTGCTTAAGAAAGAACCTAAAACAAAAAAGAGCATGGAATTGGATAAAAGATGTTTTTCATCGGCATGTGCGACTAGTGTTGTCCAAGCGCGATACCATTCATGCTTTTGAAATATTTGGATAGGCGATGCCGTCATCCATTCATGCATATGGTAGTAGTTATTCCAATATAGAAAACCAATCAGCGCCATAAAAAAAGTCAGAAAACCGGTTAACAAAAAAGCATTCTCATTGGGTCGATGTGACAACCAAGTCCGGGCAATAATCTTCCTTGGCACTAACTGGTAATTTTCTTGAAGTTCTTGCGGCGGGACTTCCATAGCACATCCTGCCTTAAAGATGCCCCTCAAAAAACAAATGTCAATGGCCGGCAGCGGGATAATTTGGTGGCCAATGACCCATTCTTTGGTTAAATTATGGAAATGTATCTTGAAAAACAAAAAAACCTTATTCTGCAATTGGGCTTTAATGAAAGCCTCTTTCCGCAGTTAAAAAAATATATTGATTTCCTTTGGGCTAAAAATCAGGATCTCAACCTAATCAGCCGGCAAATGACTTATGAAGAACTTATAGACAATCATGTCATTGATTGCCTGCTGCCACTGAAACATTGGCCCAGCAATCTGAAATTGGTTGCGGATTTTGGCTCGGGCGGTGGTCTACCTGGCGTAGCTTATGCGATTCAATTTCCGCACATTCAGTTCCACCTTTATGAAAAAAGTCCAAAGAAACAAGAATTTTTAAATGAATGCCGTATGTTTGCCCCTAATATCGTGATCAAAGGCGAAATCCCCAAAGACTTTTCTGCTGTCGATTTGGTATTTGCTAGGGCTTTTAAACCAGTTGATGTTTTGTTGGACATGAGCCGCACTTATTACGAAAAGAACGGTAAATATTTCTTATTAAAAGGCCGAAATGAAAAAATTCAAGAAGAGCTCACTTTAGCTACGAAAAAATTTAATCCGCTTAAGGTTTCCATTGTCCCGTTAAAATCCCCTCTTCTTGAAGTCGAAAGAAATTTGGTTTTGATAAACTTATGAGCGAAGTCAAAAACCCTTTCGTCACTGAAGCTGATGCAAAAAGATACAACGGTTACCGCCCGCGTTATCACCACATTCCTTTTGAAAAACTATTAGACTGGTACGGACAACCCTTCGATAATGTTCTGGACGTCGCTTGCGGAACTGGGCATTCAACAACAACATTGAAAAGCATTTCGAAAAATTTAATCGGCTGTGATCAGTCCTCAGCGATGCTGAGCGAAGCTCGCAACTTACTTCCTGAAGTTTCGTTTTACAAGTGCGGCGCCGAGTTTACTCCCTTTGAATCAAAATCATTGGATCTAATTAACATATCTATGGCGTATCAGTGGTTAGATCAAAAGGCTTTTTTATTCGAAGTAAAACGATTGCTAAAACCGGGTGGAATATTAGCCATAGATAACTTTGGTTTTACCGGATTAATGGCCGATGATCCTGATTTTAAAAACTACTATAAGGAATTTGATAAAAAGAATATGACAGCGGTACCTCGAAATCCTGACTACCCTGACGAAATGAGCCTCAAAAATTCCGAACTCTCATTTGTACATGAAATTTCCTATCAACAAATGGTGAATCTTAATAAAGACTCTTTTATTGAATATCTAAAAACGCGAAGCAACTTTGCCTGCCTGAACGAACAACAACAATCCGTAGTTAGCCAAGAATTGCCGATTTACTACGGACAAAAATTTAAAGGACTAGAAAAACAGCTGACGTTTTCAGGATTTACACGCGTCTATAGGGGCTAAAACTAGCCCGTGCAAAATAATCCACAGTCTCTCTTTTTTTCACGTGATTAAAAAACGACATTCGATTTTTTTGACATTTCGATATGAACTGCCTTACAACCGTCTCATGAAAAACAATAACTACAAAATTTTAATAGCATCGTTTTTAATTTTCACATCTTGTTCAGCAAAGTTGGGCGGCATTGGATCCGCGAAGCCAATGGATAAGGCACTCGTTGCCAAATTATCTATTGAACAATGTCCGGTAGGAACTTCCTTTGAGATCGACAACACGCTAGTGGAAATTGGTCCTGACCCCTTTCCCGCGATTACGCTTTTCACTCTTTCAAAAGGAACTTCACGCTGCACTCTCGTGAACAATTACAATCAAGGTGGGCTGTTCAGTTGGCTATCCGTTAGTTTTGAAGGCAACTGTTTGGAAAATGGAAGTATTTGGTCAAAGACCTTTGAAACCACTTACGATGGCGAAAAAGTCATTTTGGAATTTACAAGGGTCGACTCTGCGAAAAAAGAAAAAATTGAAGTCCATACGAGGTATGGACGACCTTTCCACGACTTAACAAATTTATTCGGCTTAAAAAAGATGGCCTGTAAGGTTAACTAATTTTTATCGTAATAGTTTGTAACAAACGATTTTAGCAGCGCTACTTCGGTGAAGTGGTGATCGGCCAACCCTAAAACCGGATGCACGTTATTGCCGTTCCAGGCCACGCTGATGGCTTTGACTTTGGCAGACCTGGCACCTTGAATATCATATTGGTGATCGCCTACCATAACCACATCATCACCGTGATCTTTAGAGTCCATTAAAATTTTTAATAATCCATCAGGATTCGGTTTGGTCTTGGCAACGCATGATCGGGTGACACAGAGGTCGACATACTTAGCTAATCCCGTGCTGTTCAACAGCCCTCTAGTTGTTTCAATCTCTCTGCCTGTCCACACACTGACTTTGACATTTTTCGAACGCAAATGGATGAGGACCTCTTCAATTCCTTCGAACGCTTGAATCAACTTTATATGAGACTTACTGAGTTCTAACAGTCTAGAGAGGCCCTTTTGTATTTTGACTTCATCGCTGGCAAAATACTGTCTAAAGTATTCAGAAGGATCAAAAAACTGGTAGGCTAAATCCAAATCTTTTTGTTCAGGAGCATATCCAAATTCAGTGAGAATGGTAAAAATAGACTTCTCGAAGTAATAAGAAGAGTCAATCAACGTCCCATCAAGGTCAAACACCCAGTGCTTCATAATTCCTCATTTTCGCAACATTTAACCTATAACTATTCTATTTTTCATTTTTTAGATAGAGTTTTTGTAAGTCTAAATACATAATGAAAGGGCAAATGCAGCAAACTAAAAAACTTTTCGTATCCTTTCTAAAAAAGGGCGGCTGGGTCATCATCCTACTGCTTGCCTTTATGTATAAGGCGTCTACCTTTCGTATAAGTGAAAATTTTTTCGAAGTGGAAAAGGGTCGTTTTTACCGCTCGGCACAATTGAATGAAAGCGAATTTAAAGACGTCGTCGACAAATACCATATTAAAACAGTTTTAAGTTTAAGAGGTCCGCCGGCCAAAACCATTTGGTACGATGAAGAAGAAAAAATTATGGCCGACCTGGGCTTGCACTTTGAATACTTAGGAATGAAAGACGAATATTATCCCACCCAAGATCAAATGCACCAGATCCTTACGGTATTAAAAGAGGGACCCTATCCAATTTTGATCCATTGCCGTAATGGTTCGGATCGCACCGGATTGGTTTCAGCTATTTACAAAAAATATTTTATGAATACCAGCGACGCAGAAGCCAAAGCTGAACTGTCATTCAAATACTGGCACGTGCCTTATTTCAAACCCGCTATGAATCAGTTTTTCGAGAAAATTCGTAGCCTAAGTTGGTTAGAAAATGAGTACAACATTTGCGATCCTGAATTTGCTGAATTTCGAAATCCTCGCATACTGTGTCTATAACCACATTATGTTCATAATAGGCAATCTTTCAACACAGCAAAACCTTTTTCCATTTGAGATTCATTAACTCCTGCAAAACCGATTCTTAAATGAGTCCCTGCTTCACCTAAATAATCCATTGATTTTTCAAACTGGAAAAACACTCCTTGCTTTCGACAGCGTTCGGAAAGTTTTTGCGAATCTTGATTAAAGTTGACCCAAATGGACATTCCACCGTTCGGCTTTTCAAAGGCTA
>JAYSSX010000060.1:0-2740 GCA_043720315.1 Pseudobdellovibrionaceae bacterium
ATGCCTAGTATATCCACGCACCACTGTGTTTTCAGTTCCGTAACATTGCTGAATGTACCACGTGAAGTAACTGGAAACCGGGGAAAAACTAAGATTAATAATTTGGTCGAACTTGTGCCCTTTAAATGTTTCCAAATTTTCGTCAAGTGCAGCCAGCGACTTATCAACATTCATTTTTAGATCTATAACAGGACCAAGAATGGAAGATGTGTTTAGAATATGGTGTTTGATGAATTTCAAACCATAAGCGGCTTCTTTAAACTTATCACGGGTTAAAAAATGGATTTCTGCATTGGGGTACTTCTCAGACAAGGCCTTGAGAACCGGCCAAGTCATAAAAATGTCACCTAATCGGGCCAGCTGTATGACTAGTATCTTCATGTTTTACCTGTTCTTTTAAAAGCTCAAAAAGAATCTTCATTTTGCAAGATTCACGATTAAACTCTGTTGCAACCAATGCTTTCTCTAGCGATTTTTCTAAACTCGTAAGGACCTGCTTCAAGTGTTGATCAGTTGGTAATGTGTCCTTCATATTAAGGCCTCTGCTTTTCTTTCAACTTCTTGTGTAATAAATCGAATGTTTCCATTTTGTACTAACTGAGACAACGACCGTGTGTCTCCGGCAAGAATATATTTCATCGACCGCATCACATCATTCGCCTCAATGGCCTTCGAACATCTATGAGTCATTTGATTGCATACGGAGTTATGGTTGCAAGGATAACAACCTACCGTGGGTTCCAGTACATAAGTGTCCTCGCGATAAGGACCAGTTTTAACGGATTGTGAAGAACCTAAACTAATTAGTAATATCGGAATGTTCGACTTCAACGCCGCTAAGTGTGAAATGCTCGTATCTAAAGTGACCAGTAAATCATAATTTTTCAATCCAGTTTGAACCTCTAGTAGATTCCAAACCTTAATTTGAGTTTCAGCTACGAAGGCCCTGTAGTGATCTGATTCTGTAGGACTAGCAAGTACATCAACGTTACTTTCGCCAAAATGCGAATTTAATTCGGCCAGCAGTTTAGCCGTTTCCGGCTCATTCCAATTTTTCTTAGCATCGCTGGTGTTCAACTGTAATAGAACTTTTTTCGGTTCAATATTTAATGACAAATCCGACGCATCAGAAAAATCTAAGGCATTAACGGAACTAAATACCTTTTGAACGACCTTAACATCGTTTTTTAATCCCAACGTGCTTTTAAAAGCCTCAACCCAATGCTTTTGCTCTGTATTGGAAGTTTTGAAATCATTTTCCAAATAAACGTCACGATGTTGTTTTCGATAATCAGCCACTGGTTTTATCAGACAATAAAATAAATAACTAAATTGAGTATGGCTGAGGTCGCAAACCAAATCATATTGGTTACCCTTCAGTAAAGAAGAAATATTCTTCAAAATTTTAAATGAATTCCAGATACTTTGTTCGTTTTTAACCAAAGAATTCTGCATGGCTAAACGTGAAATATAATACCACTGATTCACTTCGGTAAAAGCGTGATGAGCCTCTTTGAATTCTTCGAAACACACGACATCGATTTCACTATGCGGATATTCTATCTGCATTTGCCTAATGATATGTGCCTGCATGTAAATATCACCTAAACGCAAGAAACTAAGACATAGAATTTTCATTTGATCACCTCTTTAATGGCTGACCAAATTAATGCACTTTCATGATTAGAAAACAGAGGCCACTGTCCCAGTTCCCTTACAGGAGTTGCCACATTTTGCCCATGCACTTTTTCTTTAATATCGATCTGCTGATTATTTAATTTTAAAATTTCACTTTGTCGCAAAAATGAATAAAAATCCTTGCCGGTTAAAATTTGTTTCAATCGAAGGATTTGCTCCTCCTTACCAACACAAGCAGGAGCAAACTGGTGAACTGCAGAAAAATTCATTACAACATCTTTAAAGACCTCCCTCTCGTAAATTTCTGACACGTCTTTTAAGAGAGTTACTTCTACTTTAGATTGGGACAAATTCAAATTCTCAACCGACTTAATACCAAAATCAACAGCGGCAATTTTGCCCTTAAACTGCTGCCGCAATTGCAAAAAATGCTCACCATTGCCGATCCCCAAAACCACAATCAATTGTGAATTGAGATTTATACTACTTATCCATTGTTGATAATTCTGTGCAAAACTCATATATACTTTTGTATTTCTCTCTCAAGAATTAAGGAGTTTTCATTTAGTGGCTGCCAAAGCAAGTTGCGCTCAATTTCCAACTTCGCCATCGCCCATTTTTCGTTCTCACAGAAAATTTGAATTAGGATCAAACTGATTTCGCTATCAAATTCCTCAACTAAGGAAAGATAATTTTCTAAGTAGCCACAAGTAGAAAGTGAGGTTTTATCCTGAACTGTCCAGTTCGCTAATAGAATAAGCGCCGTTTTATTGACGGGATTGATTTCAATAGCATTTTCTAAATTGGCTTTGGCTAAATGAAAATCACCCATTTGATTATGCGACAAAGCCAATCCTACCCAAGCTTTATCATTTCTAGGATTAACCTTTACTGCTTCACGATAATAATAAAGAGAACTGTTCAAATCGTTTCTTTGGATTGCCAAAGTTCCCATGTTAATAGAAATGGCATCAGAGTACTTATTAAGAACTAAGGCTTTTTCAAAACACTCCTGAGCATTGTCGAATTTTTTTGTGCGTACGTAAATATTTCCTAGTGACTTGTAAACTTCAAATTTTTTGATTATATCGTCGGACTCGTA
>JAYSSX010000061.1:0-7868 GCA_043720315.1 Pseudobdellovibrionaceae bacterium
GTAGGCGCAGCTGAAAAGCAAGATAGTGATCCTAAGGTAATTAAAAGTGCAATTAGGGCGGTTTTCATACGTATTCCTTTTTTTATTCAGAGAGAAACAAAGCAAAAGGATGACCAGATTTTAAAGGGGAGAGAACGGATATATTTGATTTGAGCGAAAAAAAAGGGAGGGAAGCTGTTAAACGCCCTCACTGATTAGGTTATTTACATTTTGTCTCCCTCACTGCACACAGCGCGAGGGCCACCGAAACAACAGCATCTCTTATATGATGAGTTCTTTCAGCAGCGCTTCCACCTGCGAATAGGCAATTTCTTCAATTGAGCTTTTGGGGGTAGTTATTGGGCTGAACCTGAGGCGCATTGACCTCGTCTAAACGAAAAAATAGCAAACCGAAATTAAAACAAACAAAGGACTTCATTGGGATCCCTTCAAAAAAGTCAAAGTCTGAAAATTTGAAAAAGTCTAAAGGGGGATGCTTTGTCCAACAGGTAAATAGAATTGAATTTTATGAATTATGTGCTTCAAATGAAAACGCAGATCTACAAATTAAATACCCAAGCAAAACCAATTTTCGTGGAATTTTCCATTCCCGTGGTGACCAATGTTTTTCCATCTGCCGAAAGTGAAACAGACTTTCCAAAGAAACCATTTGCGTTTCCATCTGGGTCGATCATTTTTGCGCCAAATTGACTCCAACTGCCGTTTTCCTTTTTATAAATCCAAATTGCGCCATGCGATCCATTGTCCTTTGGCGCACCAGTGACAACCATCGTGCCATCTGCATTAATCGCTACTGCGGTTCCTTGAGAAGAAAGCCCTAATCCGCCTTCGCCAACTAGTTTTGACCCCTCCTGATGCCAGATTCCATTTTGTCTAACAAAAATCCAAATGGCACCTTTTCCACAATTATCGTTGTACCCGCCTACTGCAGCTGTATTTCCATCAGCACTGAGCGCTACGGAAATTCCAAGGTTTGCACCTTGTTGATTGCAAATTGTTGCATCATTTGCAGTCAGTTTAGAACCCTGCTGTAACCAACCATCAGCAGTCTTGGTAAAAATCCAAACCGCGCCGCCTTGACTGTTACTATCATTAGTTCCGCCAACAATGGCTGTAGTGCCATCAAAGCTTATGGCCACAGCATTACCTTGGGCCGAATAGCCGGATTCATTATTGCCGCTGAATTTTGGCCCACTTTGTTTCCAAATTCCATTTGCTCGATTAAAGACCCGAGCCGCTCCATGATGATTGTTGTCGTTTAGTGCGCCGACTATTAACGCATTTCCATCTCCACTCAAACTTACGGAACAGCCTTGTTTCAGATCACTATTGTAGGGGTCATTTCCAATTAGTTTAGCGCCTTGTTGGACCCAGGAGCCGTCATCATCTGAATTTAAGAATACCCAAGCGGCACCCATAGCGACACCGAAACCTAGATCTGGCATAGGCGTATCTTGGCGTCCGCCAAAAACCCCAGTTTTTCCATCACCACTAATGGCTACACTGCCGCCCAAGTAAGACTCACCAACATGATCAGAGCCAATCAACTTAGTTCCCTGTTGAATCCATTCTCCGTCAATTAGTCTGAATGCCCATACGGCACCGTTATAACTATCATCGCCCATTCCGCCCGCTAAAATTTGATTTCCGGCAGAATTTATACCCACTGAGTCTATTTGTCTTGCTGGACCTACAGAATCATTACCAACCAATTTTACATATTTAGGGGTAGATTTAGGATTCACAGGCGTGTCTGTCGGCGTTGGTATTGGATCGACAACTAACTTTGAATTACTAGTAGTACCAGAAAAATTTATCTGACTGCAGTTTTGAAAAGCCAACAATCCCACAAGGCCACAAAATAAAAATGCAATACTACGATATGTTTTCAAAAATCTCCCTTAACTTGGAATAACATCTTTTCGGCATATTAATTTACAAATTGAGACAAAACTAATTCTAAATCCGAATATTCCAACATTTTTATCAATTTGATACGTTATCGAATTGCCGTGTCCATCGCCGTATTGGCCACGATCTTCTTTAGGCGATTGTTTTCAGCTTCTAGTATTTTTAACTACTGAATGTTTTCTGGCAACACGAGGAAGAGATCCTCGTGGTTCAGATTCTTTCAATTTATTTGAAATTTGCTCTGTTGTGAACTGTGACTTTGTCAGTTTCTTGGGCCTATAGGCCATTAAACAGGAAGTATCAACATCTCCAGTTTGTAAGGGAAAGGTCTCCTGGGGGCCCGTAGCCGAATATGCTGGATGGCGATGCGAAGCCTCAGTAGCTTCGCATCCTGCCTCATTGCGCTCGGCCTTAAGGTGAATCTTTGTGTGCATCTTAAGGTGCGACACAATTATAACTTAATGTATAGTGACCTAGTTGTAGTGCCGATGCGAACACTATTTTCAACCCTTGGACCTCATAACTGTCAGTGTAGTTGTTACCGTCTTTTATAACAACAACACTGGAAGTAGTTGATCCGATAGGAGCGCACTGTAAGTCAAAGTATAGTTTTGATTCCTGCACACTTTGTCCAATACCTCTTAATTGTGAACCATAGTCTGATTCACAAACTGATCCGATAATTGCTCCACCCACGGTTCCAAAACCCAATAGGCGAGATAACTTATCATAGATAGTACCGAAAGTAGCACCATATGTCGATTTACATGCGGTATCACCTGGTTTTGTAATGATCGAATGGAACACAAATTTCTTCTGATCACCGAAAGCGGACTTCACATAGGAGATCAAATTTTCAGGGATGTTTTTCGCCTGAGTATCGCTTTCATCTTCATCGGAAATAATTACAGAATGTAGGGAAGCTTGCTCACGGACGAATCCAAAGTTTTTATCACCTACTATTTGACTTCTTTCTAGAGACCTATAAGTGGCAAAGATACCTTCCTCTTGGCCAGAACCTGTTTCTGGCCTATGAATGGTAGCACTTAATGCAGCTTTAGCTGCCGCTGTATCCATGCCGGAGTGGATGTAATATTGCGCTGGGCTTCCCGCAGGTAATCCCGCCATTGAAATAAATCGACCATCACCCAAAGTAATGTCACGCGGATCTGTTGTTGTAATAGAAACTCTCCAATCCAATCCTTGCAATTGGTCTATGAAAGTATACATACGAGCAGCCATACTTTGCTGTTCATATTGCATTGAACCCGAGTTATCAATAACAAGGATAATATCAGCTTTGTTATTGTTAATAATATCGTAGTTCTGATTCACGGCAATATTTGGACGTACAATTGTGTAAGTAATATTTTTTTCAGTCGTATTTCCTAGGATATCAGTGGCTGTAACACCAATGGTATATGATCCCGCCTGTTGATTACTTAAAGTAAAAGTTTTAGCGGCGCAACTGATAGCTACTGAATTTACCGAGCAAGTAAAGTCCCTAACTGAACTTCCGCCATCGTCTACATTAATGGTAACAGTCGTGCTGGTTCCAACATAATTACCATTGCTATGAGTAGCGGCAATTGAAATCTCTGGTGCTGTATTGTCGTGAACGATATTTGCAGAAACACAGCTAGATGATTGACCATCGTAGTCTTTAAACTGCGCCGAAACAAAAGCACGAGAATTTTGTAATCCTAGCGTCCAACTTTTAGTAGGCGCATACGTTTCCCAAACACCTGAAGAACATGTTTGGTCATTACTGATTCGCATTTGCAGGGCCTCGGTACTAGCCAAACTTAAACTAACTGCAGTTACCTTTGTGTACTGATCACCATTATTAATAATGATTTTGCTGGTATTTACCGGTGTCGGAGTCGGTGGTGGTGGCGTAGGGGTAGGGGTCGAAACCGGTGGTGTCGCGGTTGGTACTGGAGTCATCGTAGGTACTGGAGTTCCGGTTGGAGTAGGAGTCATAGTTGGTAACGGCGTTCCTGTTGGAGTAGGAGTTGGACTCATCATTGGTGTAGACGTTGGAGTAGGAGTCGGAGTTAACGTCGGCGCAGGAGTAGAGGTTGGATTCGGCGTCATTGTAGGTTCTGGCGTTTCCCCAGGGCCTGGAGTAGGAGTCGGGCTCATAACTGGAGTCGGGCTAGGAGTTGGGGTTGCTGTACTCTGGTTCCCGTCTTGGCTAGATCCGCCGCCAGGGTTTGGCGTGCTTGCTTTAGGATTCTTTGCACAAGCGGCTACTATCATTAATGTGTTTAGTAGCATCAGTATCTTTAAAGTCCATTTCATAACTCACCTTTTAGTCAAATTGTGCCAAGCCATAATGGTTTGGCGGTTTACTTCATTATATAACGGAAGAACTAATTTAAAAGTTCATAGTGAAATATCGATTTTTTCGTCTCTGATTGAACTAAAAAAGTTAATTTGAATTTTTTTTGTAAATTCTTTTGTCAGAAAAATTTCACTTTTTAGAATAATTTTTTTACGTTCGATTTTCAGAATAATGTTCAATAAAAAGTACAACTTTTTTACACTCGTTTACTGACACGAATTTTCATCAATGTGTTTTTGGTTCTAGAATAGGAAACTCTATTATTAATAGAAAAGTTGAAAATGATTGGGGGTTTACGGCGCGTCGATAGGGCGAGAAACTCTTTAAATAAGGGCTTTTTACCAGCCTTAGGTCGTGAAAAAGTAAAACTTTACAGGACCTTGGAATAGATTATCTCAAATAAATACAAGTCGTCTCAAGTGTCTCAAAATCAGACCGATTAGTTTCTTAAGAATTAAAGTACCCGTTGGGATCTGAGTGTCCCCCAACATCACGGAATGATGTTGTGCAATCTTCAAGGAGGAAGTTTTATGGGTTTACGTATTAATACAAATACGGCTTCGTTAAATTCACAAAGGGTTTTGTGGAATACGAAGTTAGCACTTGATAAGAGCATGGAAAAGCTCTCTTCAGGTTACCGAATCAACCGTGCTGGTGACGATGCCGCGGGATTGGCGATCTCTGAGAATTTAAGAGCTCAGATTCGTGGTCTAAAGCAAGCATCACGAAACGCCAATGACGGTATATCCCTAGTGCAAGTGGCGGAGGGTGCGATGAATGAGTTAAGTACTATCTTAATTCGTCTTCGTGAACTAGCCGTACAATCAGCTTCTGACACTATCGGACCTGTTGAGAGACAGTTCTTGAATGTGGAATATGACCAGCTGATCTCAGAGGTGGATCGTATCGCTGATGCGACCGAGTTCAATGGAACTCAGTTGTTAGCTGGTGTCGGTTCAATTATGGATTTCCAAATTGGTATCCGTAATAATCCCGAAGTGGACCGTATCTCGTTTGACTCATCAAAAGCAGATGCCAATAGCGCTGCCTTAGGTGTGAACTTAACGAGCGTTGCGGATAAAGCTTCTGCACAAAATGCTCTTTCTGCCATTGATACTGCGATTATGTCGGTATCAGCAATGCGAGCTGACTTTGGTGCCTTACAAAATCGTCTACAAACGACTGTAAGTAATATCCAAAACAGTATCGAGAACATGTCATCTGCGAATTCTCGAATTCGTGACGTGGATGTAGCGGAAGAGACATCTGAAATGACAAGAAATAATATTTTGCTCCAAGCCGGTACTTCGGTACTAGCACAAGCGAATCAATCAGCTAACGTTGCACTTGGACTCTTGAACAAGACGTTTGGCGGCTAATAATTGAAGCCGAAAACGTCCTCGGTAATTGATCATTAACGATCACCCACCGAATTGACTTTGTGTAAACATTGTCGACTGTTGAAGTACAAGTCTAAATACCACTACAGGGTAAAGATTCCCTGACTGTGGGGCTCATTGGCCAAGCATATTGCTGATAAAAAAATCTGTTTCCTGCGGTTGGCGGTCGCGTCCTCACGGGCGCGACTCCATATTAGTTTACCTTTGGAAAAACATATTAGTTCACCTTTGGTAAAACTAATTTATTCGGGGAAACTACGGATCGCAATAGGGCTACTTTTTTTTGCTACGATTTTTATTGCCGTATCATAGGCACAAGTTTCTATTTTTTCTATTTGCCTTCGGCATAGAAATTTTTCTATTTTGATTTCCTATAATTCAGATTTCTCCTCTCGAAAAATAAATTTTATTATGTTTTCTAGACTGTAGATATTAACAGATCATACCGAAAAAATTCATAGGTCTATTATTTACGGTGGACTATTAACAATGGAGAGCAGAATGCTTTCCGAATGCCAAATGGATGGCGCGATCACGGAGGATTTTATGCAACAAGGAGGATAGTATGGGTCTTAGAATAGCAACCAACGTAATGTCGTTGAATGCACAGAAAAATTTGGGCAACACAAATCGTGGAATGGCCACGGCACTAGAAAGATTAAGTTCAGGAAATCGTATTAATAAAGCAGCAGATGATGCGGCTGGATTAGCGATCTCGGAAAACTTAAGAGCGTTGATCAGAGGATATCGTCAGGCAAATCGAAATGCGAATGATGGTATCTCTTTGGTGCAAGTAGCAGAGGGTTCACTGAACGAAGTATCAAACATGTTGATTCGTTTAAGAGAGCTAGCTGTTCAGTCTTCTTCAGATACAATTGGTGATACCGAAAGAAAATTTTTAGATGTCGAGTATCAGCAGTTAAAGTCGGAGATGCAACGTATTACCGAAGCAACTAATTTTAATGGTTTTGATTTGTTGAATGGAGCGGGCGGAGTCATTGATATTCAAGTAGGGGTTAACAATAATCCTTTCTTAGATCGAATTTCATTTAACGCCTCTGCAGCTAACGCTTCTAACGAAGCATTAGGTTTAACTTCTGAGACAATCGGGACTAAAGAAACGGCACAGTTAAGTTTAGATGTAGTTGATAATGCAATGATTTCCGTAAATGCAATTCGAGCAAACTTCGGAGCCATGCAAAATCGACTGACTTCAACATCGGCCAACTTAATGGTAGCGGATGAAAATTTCTCGGCAGCTAATTCACGAATCAGAGATGCGGATATCGCAGCTGAAAGTGCAGAGTTGACTAGAAATAACATCCTTATGCAAGCAGGTATTTCGGTACTGGGTCAGGCGAATAATGTGCAACAAATGGCATTGAAACTGTTAGGTTGATGGCCGAGCGGAGTGAGGCAGGATGCGAAGCTCGACTGAGCTGAGCGCCGCCGCCCACTCCGGCGACATCAACAAAGCCGAAAGAGGGACTGGCAACCAAACCAGTCCCTCTTTATACTTTTAGGGGAAGGCTACCTCGAAAGGACCTGGGGCAATTACTGAACTTTTTTTGCGGACAAAGGGCTGCACTGAACAACTGTTCTATAAGTTCGCTTATCAAGTTTTAAACTTTGATTTAAATTTTGCGAAGCAATTTCAAATACCGCATGTTGGGTCTTTACGCCTTTTGCAAAGTCCACATTCTGTGTTGATACTAATTTGCTGCCTTTTAAAAATAGACTTAAGGTTTTGCTGTTATCATCATAAACAACCGAAGGTTTGTTAGATTTGATAGCAGAATAAACTCTGTTTAATAGAATTTGGTCCAACGATTTCGCATATTCATTCGCAGTATAATAAATATATTCAATCACTCCATGATTCAATTCTGTAGGAACTCCTGAAGAGTTTTGTTCTACTTGTACAAAAGAACCAAAAAAGGTTTCTGATAAGGATTCACCAAACTGAAGTTCTGACTTAATGGAAAGGTCAGAATCCATCGAATCCAAAAGGACACTTTTGGCATTTTCAATGCAGTTAGTGTCATTCACCGTTCTTCCAATCGTTTTGTATTCAACGCCATCGATATTAATACCTGATCCGCTCATCTCTTCTTCGCCAACCACTTGTGGTTTGCAAACACCATTTTGATTGTAATTTGCTTTTGTCGATACGGTCACAGTGCATGTGATGCCTGCGCCTGTAGAAAATT
>JAYSSX010000062.1:0-2122 GCA_043720315.1 Pseudobdellovibrionaceae bacterium
AGGTCTCTTGTTTCTTTATAGACATCTCTACCTAAAGAATTACGAAAGGATTTGTTTTGCATGATCTCAACACATTCCTTTATTTCTAAAGCATTCCCCGCGAAACGGCCTAACGGTTGATTCATATCCGATAAAATGGCGGAGACTTTTTTTCCGTTGGATTTTGCGATAGCCATCAATGCCATCGCCAACTCTTCCGCCTTTTGCGCGGTCTTCATAAAGGCCCCATCACCATATTTAACATCCAACACTAAACCATCTGCGCCTTCAGCCAGTTTTTTTGACATAATACTAGCGCAAATAAGAGGTAGGCTTTCTACAGTGGCGGTCACATCACGAAGTGAATATATTTTTTTATCGGCTGGACAAATATCTTTGGTTTGACCAATAAAACAAATTTTAATCTTTTTAATCGCCGAAATAAATTGTTCCAAAGACAACTGGGTATTAAATCCTGGGATACTTTCCAGTTTATCCAAGGTTCCTCCTGTATGTCCAAGGCCTCGGCCTGAAATCATCGGCACCGGAATTCCTGCAGCAGCAACGATAGGGCCCAAAATCAGACTGGTTTTGTCACCCACTCCACCGGTGCTGTGTTTGTCGACTTTAAAACCGTCGATAGATTTTAAATCAATTGTGATACCTGAATTCAACATACTTTTAGTTAATGAATTTGTTTCGAGGTCGCTCATGCCATTAAAAAAAATCGCCATTAGCAAGGCCGACATTTGATAATCAGGTAATTTGCCTAAAGTATAATCCTGAATAAAAAAATTAATTTCCTCATTGGTCAAGGCCAGCCCGCGACGTTTCTTTTTTATAATTTCTACGGCCAAAAACATGAGTCTCCCTGGTTGACCTATGCCTAAACCCCATGATGAACTTAATTAAAGAAAAGAGTCAAGAGTGAAGCAGACGTATCGATTTATTATCAGTGGAAAAGTTCAAGGAGTCGGTTATCGTCGTTTTGTACAAAAGTTTTGTTTAAATAAAAATTATGAAGGTTGGGTTAGAAATTTAGATGATGGGTCGGTGGAAACGTTGATAGTTGCCGAAGATGCCGAATTTAAAGAAATTGAAGTTCAGCTAAAAAAGGGCCCAATATTCTCAAAAGTGGTTGAAATTCAAAAAACTAAAATGGAAAATAGTAATGAGTTGGTTGCTGCTTTTGAAATCAGAAAAGATGGATTAAAAATATGAAAAAAATAGTCACTTATGTCGCTTTATTCAGCTTATCGTTTTCTGTCATTTCAAGCAATGTCCAAGCCGAAGTTTTTAGAAGAAACGCAGCAACGATAATGTTTGGTGGTGTTATTGGAGCAGGTGCTGGACTGGGTTCGTTGATTTTTTATTCTAACCCACAGTCGCATACGGAAAACATTACGACAGGATTACTTTTAGGCCTTATTGGTGGAACTATTTTTGTGGCTACTCATAAAGAAGCTCCGCAATCTAACGATGCCTTACTGATCGAATCTCAAGAGGCTCTTAAAATTTCCAATGCAGCGTTTGACAAGTTGGATTTAAACAGTGATCTCAATAAAAAAGGCTTCTTGAAAGAAGCCTTTTTCCCACTGACTCAAGTTGAGTTTCAGTTTTAATTATCCGGTTTTTTTAGCACCGGTATAAGGTTCTAAACTGCTTCCCATTGAATTTCCAGCTTCATCCAAGTCTTTACCCAAGAATGAATTGGCATCGGCTTTCGATATCAATCCTTTTTTCAATAAGTCGTCTACCGATTTTTCAAAAAGCACCATACCTTGTTTTTGACCGGTCTGAATGATTGAAGGAATTTGATGTAATTTATTTTCACGAATTAAATTCGTAATCGCTTTTGTAGATTTCATAATTTCATAGGCCGCTACACGACCTTGTCCATCGACTCGAGTAAAAAGAGTTTGGGCAATAACGCCACGAATAGACTCTGATAGCATTGTACGGATCTGTTGTTGCTGACCTTCAGGGAAAACGTCAATAATACGATCGACTGTTTTAGCCGCAGAATTCGTATGTAAAGTTCCAAAAACTAAATGGCCGGTCTCTGCCGCCGTTAATGCCAAAGAGATGGTTTCTAAGTCACGCATCTCACCCACCAGCATGATATCTGGATCTTCACGAAGCG
>JAYSSX010000063.1:0-5290 GCA_043720315.1 Pseudobdellovibrionaceae bacterium
AGTTCCCCATTTTCTAAAATCAAGTCCTGACCAAAGGTCTGGGTGATTTTAGTCAAGGCTTCCGAGCCCTTTTGGACGGACTGCTTTGCCAACTGATCAGCATCGAGAACAGGATAACCTAGACCCCTAATTACTGCAGCTGCTGATGATTTTCCTGTAGCAATTCCGCCTGTTAGTCCAATCCATTTCATATGATACCAAACTAGACGTTACTAACTTTTAAGTCTAGTCCTATTTAGTAGTTAGCCTTCCATTCCGAAATAAATTTACGTAAGGATTAATAAAAGTGAGCAAAAGCCAAGTAGAAAATTTTGGAAAATATATTCTTCTAGAAAGAATTGCTTCGGGCGGTATGGCCGAAGTTTATCTAGCCAAAACTGCTGGCGCCGCAGGTATTGCTCGTTTCCTTGCGATCAAACGTATCCTCCCGCAATATTCCGAAAATCCTGATTTTATTGAAATGTTCAAGGAAGAAGCCAAAATCGTTGTTAATTTAAATCACAGTAACGTGGTAAAGATTTTTGACTTCGGTACTCACGCAGGCGCTTTCTTTTTGGCAATGGAATACGTCGAAGGCCAGAATTTAAGACAAGTCCTCAATCACTTAAAAAAAGAAAATAAATATTTTACGATGGATCAAATCGTATTTATGATTAATATGGTAGCCGCGGGTTTAGATCATGCTCATCGCTGTCTAGACAACACGAACGGTAAACCACTAAACATTACCCATCGTGATATGAGTCCGCAAAATATCATGATCAGTTTTGAAGGCGAAGTTAAGATCGTTGACTTTGGTATCGCCAAGGCCGAAACCCAAATGGAACAAACTCGTGCAGGAACGATCAAAGGCAAATTCGGCTACATGAGTCCTGAACAATCAGATGGACAACAAGTCGATTTAAGGACTGATATTTTTTCTTTGGGCACCGTTCTTTGGGAGTTGCTAGCGCAAGATCGACTGTTCGTGGCTAATAGCGAAGCCGCAACATTAAGAAAAATTCGTGAATGCCAAATACCAAGTTTAAGGAAAATGAACCCTTCGATTCCTCCAGAACTAGAGAGAATTTGCAATAAGGCGCTGGCTAAGGATCGTTCATTACGCTACCAAACATCTGCTTCGTTTCATCGTGACTTAAATCGCTTTTTAAACACCCAGTATCCCGATTTCTCGGCACATGATTTTAGTGTTTTTATGAAATCGGCCTTTTCACAAATGTTTTTGGAGAACCGTAAAAAGTTAGTTGAATTTTCGAAAATTAAAGCTATTGAAAAAGATGATCACACCGTTACCGCAACAGTCACAGCAACGAACACTTCTAGCAGTGTGACTGCAGGTTTACTGGGTGCAGCTTCGACTTCCGTTGGTAACGCTGAATTTGTTATCGATATGAATGTTCGCGATAAAATTACTTTAAGTGATTTAAAGCAACATGAAACAAATACAATGACCCGTCGAATCCCTGGCCAAGGTTTTCATACTGCGACGAGTACCGGCGTATTTGTACCACCTATGCAGACTCAGTCGCAAATTAAGCGCGCTGCCGATTATACGAAGCCCATTGTTTACGCGATTACTTGCCTCATTATTGCTGTGACCGCTTTTCAATTAAATCGAAAATTTGGTCCAACAGTTACGAGTTTAGCTAGAGAAAAAATCGATTTTTACGTTGAAAAATACAAAACTAAACCCGTTGATCAAATCGTCAAAAATGACAAAGTCGATCAAATATTAGAACATATTGACCAAAGCAGCAAGACCAACACTCAGTCGGCAAGTGCAACCAGCATGTCTATAGTTTCAATTGTCAGTGATCCTTCAGGTGCCCGAATTTTTATAGACGGAGAAGATACTAGGTATATGACACCGGGCTCGATAAACGTTCCCACTAACAAAGAATTTAAAGTATTGCTAAAGAGATCTGGTTATTTGAATTACGAAATTACACATAAGGCGATTGAACCGACAATTAATCTTCGTGCTAACTTAGATCCAGTTCCGCCAATGGGTTATGTCACTCTTATTTTAAGAAATGAAGGTAGTGACCCTGTAATTACTGTAAATGAAAAACGCATTGATCAAGCTCCACCTATTAAAGACTTCGGAATTCCAGCCGGCCTTGAATCAAGAATCAAAGTTTACAATCCATTTTCGGGCTTAACAGCTGAACAAACTGTTTCCGTCAGAGAAAATGAAAGAAAAACTTTAGTCTTAACATTGGGCAATACCGCTGTACCTGCACCAAGTTCGACAGTAGTAAAACCAACCACTTCGGTGCCGGTGAAACTGCAAGGTACAGGAAAAACAGGGCAGAAAAACTCGAATTTAGACGAAGATTAATTTTAAAGTATGCAAACCACTGCCTGCTCCCTATTGCCTGAACTTGCCAACGTCTCGACGAATCAGGCCATACGTTTTAAAAAATATAAAACTTGGCACTCTCTCAATTTTAAAGAATACGTCGAACTGATTGAAAAAATTCACTTAGGATTAAAAAAATTAAACGTTGAAAAAGGTGATCGGGTTGGGATTTTGTCCGCAACTCGATACGAATGGGCGGCAGCTGACTGGGGCATCCTATCTCTAGGCGCCATTACTGTTCCCATCTACCACACTAGCACATCGGAAGAAATTAAGTTTATAATTCAGAATTCCCAATTGAAAATAATTTTTGTTGAAAACAAAAAAATGGCACAAATGATATCGTCGCTTAAAGATCAATGTCCTGATTTAAAGAAATTAATAGTGTTCGAGATTCTAGATCCTTTGGACGAAGATAACATCGCATTAAATGAACTTTGCATTTATGGCGAAACAATTCGCCAGATGGAACCACAGCTGTTTTCCAACAACTGTAAGTCCGTTCAATTAACTGATTCGGCTACTATTGTTTATACATCAGGTACCACCGGCATTCCAAAAGGCGTTGTGTTAACTCATGAACAAATTATGAGCGAAATTACCGAAGCGTTTTCATTGTTTAAAGTGGATCATAGAGATCGATCGTTAAGTTTTTTGCCCTATTCGCATGTATTGGGCAGAATTGAACATTGGGCCCAATCCATTTACCATTATGAAATATGTTTCGCCGAAAGCCTTGAAAAAATTCGTGATAATTTGATCGATGTTAGACCTACTTTTTTTATGTCTGTACCTAGGATTTTCGAAAAAATATATTCGGCCATCTGGACAGCTATGGAAAACCAAAAAATTAAAAGAGTTCTTTTTAATCGGGCACTTGAAGTGGCCAAAGAAATCAGCGTTTATCAATTAAAGGCGGAACCCATCCCCTTACGTCTTTTCGCCGAATATAAAATTGCCGAAAAAGTAGTTCTTTCCAAAGTAAGAGAGGCTTTTGGTGGCCAATTAAGATTTGCTATCAGCGGCGGCGCCCCTCTATCAGATAAAATTTCGCGCTTTTTTTACAGCTGTGGAGTTATGATTTGCCAGGGTTATGGCCTGACTGAAACTACAGCAGCAATCACGGTTAACACTCCCTACAATTTTCGTTTGGACACCGTAGGAATTCCCATCGGTGACACACAAATTAAAATTGCCGAAGACGGAGAAATCTTAATAAAAAGCAAAAAAGTCATGAAAGAGTATTATAAAAATCCTGAAGCCACAAAAGAAGCCTTTAAGGATGGTTGGTATTGTACTGGTGACATTGGTGAACTGACAAGTTCCGGGCATTTAAAAATCACTGATAGAAAAAAGGATCTCATTAAAACCGCCGGCGGCAAATATGTGGCTCCGCAAAAAATTGAAAATCTATTTAAACAATTTCCTTTGATCTCTTACGTCCATGTTCATGGAGACGAGAAGAAATATATCGTTTGCCTATTCACTTTGGATAAAGCCAGAGCTATCCAGATTGCACAACTCAAAAATATCGATTACCGCGACTTGTCCAGCTTGATGCAAAGTCCAGCTATTTACGAAGAAGTCCGCAAGATAGTGGCCGAAATTAATTCTATTTTAGCGCATCACGAAACGATCAAGAAATTTGCGGTCCTAAACGATGAACTATCGGTCGAAGGTGGGGAACTAACCCCTTCATTAAAGGTAAAACGTAAAGTTATGGATAAAAAATACAAAGATCTGATTGATAAACTTTATTAGCATTTCGTCTTAATCTTTCCTTAATAAATTATTACTCATTTTAGTCGATATTCTTTGGTGTTTTCGCCTAAATTGACTATGATAATTCGATAGATAATCTATAATATAAAAATCATATTTTCGGAAGGATTCGAACATGAAAGTTTACCTATGGTCTTGCCTATTTCTTTGCTTAAATTTAGCAACCAGTGCAAGTGCAAAAGACACCACAGCCAGTTCAACTAAAAGAAAACCGCAGAATATTTTTACTGATGCGTACAACAGCGTTGCTTCTTCACTAACAGGATCTGGCCCCGGAACCCGTGACGAAGCCAAAATTGCTTTAGACAGCAAATTAATTACGGCGGCTGTTTTCGAAAAAATGAAGGCGGGTTCGTCTGAAGATTATTATCACGATATGGATTATGGAATTTCAAATCCGGCCAATCTCGAAAATGTAAAAGCACATTTAGAAAAATTTTTGCCAGGTATGACGGCAAAAGCCGCCCAAGAAGCGATTGCAAAAGGCCGAAACAATTGGATCGTCTGGACAGGTGGCAATGATCGTTTTTGGGATGAGTTTAATACAATCACGTTGGGAAGTACCGACTTTTTGAAGTCGATTTCAAATTTTCCGCGTTCGAATGAATTTGTTTCTTATCCTTTTAACCGAGATAACCGCTGGAATACTTTAGGTTTAGTAAATGAACCTTGCTTTAAAGGTACATCAACAGTGCCGACAGATCCTTGGGGACTTTACTTGGACGAAAGGGATCCTGCGTGCAAAGCCGATCCTTATTCCGATGCCACAAAGTATCCAGGAGTTAAAACTGGATCACGTGGAACGATGCTAAAATATAAGGGAAAGACAATTAATTTTGAAGTAGGTTCTTTTTACGGCCGTCCTTCTGGAGTCGTCGGTCTACGAATTTTTAATAATCCAAAATTTGATCAAAAAGCCGCTGATGCTTGGGATCCTGAATTATATTATACAAATCCTAAATATTACATGAACCCGAATCTTATTAAACCATATAGAATTGGAATGAGCTGCGCATTCTGCCACGTCGGACCAAATCCCACTAACCCTCCTACCGATTTTAATAATCCCAGCTGGGCAAACCTAAATGGAAATCCCGGCGCACAGTATTTTTGGATAGGCCGAGTTTTTAACTGGAACTATGAAAA
>JAYSSX010000064.1:0-2829 GCA_043720315.1 Pseudobdellovibrionaceae bacterium
AGCAACGCTTGTGCCAATCAACCGAAAAAAATTCCAAACTTCAGATTTAACGAGTTCTTAATTCATCGACACTTTTAAAAAATAAAACTAGACCCTAAAATAAAATTTGACTTACATATAATTTACACAGTAAATTATATGTAAATGAAAAACAATCGTCTCTCCCTCATTAATAATAATACAACAAAGACCGTGGCCTCTCCTACTAAAGAGGCTAAGTCGACTGTTAAAAAGTCAACTCTCTCTGCAACGATAGCTCCGTTAAGCCCTAAGGAGAAATCTGTTTTAGAATACATTGAAACTCGACTTTTAGAGGAAGGTTTGTCCCCTTCGTTTCAAGAAATTTGCGACCACTTTGGTTTCGCTTCTTATAATTCCGTACAGAATTATTTAAAGCAACTTTCCAATAAAGGTTACATTTATAATCCCGCCCACCAAAAGAGAGCCATCCGAGTTCTGCGCTCTTCCCAAGAAGTGCAACGGCTCTTGAATCATAAGCAAGCAATTAGTAAAGGATCTCCTCGTGAGGCGCTCCTCCATACCCAAAGCAAATCGCACGGGGAGATTCTTTCTTTACCTTTTCTAGGAAAGGTCGCTGCCGGTTTACCTCTTGAGGCCTATGCGGATAATGAAACTTTCGATGTTCCGGCTTCTTTAGTAAAAAATCCGCAGAAAAGCTTTGTTTTGTTGGTTGTTGGTTCTTCTATGATAGAAGATGGCATTTTAGATGGGGATTATTTAATTATTCAAAAGCAAACTCATGCTTCCGAAAACGAAACCATAGTGGCTACTGTGGATAGCGAATCCACTGTAAAACGATTCTTTGCTCACTCTAAGGCAGCTAAGGATAAAGGCTTGATTGAATTACGGCCAGCCAACTCAGCCATGAAGTCGCAATTCTATCCTTCTCACCAAATTGACATTCAAGGGGTCTTGATCTCTTTGTTTCGCAAGTACTAAAGTTCGCTGTATATTCAGTTTAATTTAGAAGATTAATTAAGAATGCAAATTTGATTTTTTTTAGATCTTGCTACGTACTGAAGCGCTTCTCCTCCCTCGCTTCGTTCGCGCCTCATTACTCTCTTAGTTGGCGTCTCGGCTTTGAACTGTTAATTGGTCTTACGAAGGGCTAAAAACGGACGATTTTGCACAGTAACACCACCGGTGGTTTTGCTATGAGTTATAAGGCTCAAAGGTTGGGACGTGAAAATTAAAGAGGGTTTCGGGAGAAGCCCCAGGCAATATAAGTTATCAACAAGATGATCCACACCGTTAGTGGGGTTCTGTTATAAAATTTTATTGAATTTATTTTTAGCCACAATGAAAAGGACGAACTTTTTTTAAACCAGAATTTATAAAGAATTGAAAAATAAAATAAGTAAGACGAAAGATATATGATCACTCCTAAAAAGTGATAGTGCATCGAGATCGAAAACTGTCCACTCCAGACATATATCAAAGAACGACCAAGACCGCAGGTAGGACATTGTATTCCAAATAAAACAACAAGGGGGCATTTGAATGGAAGAAATCGCAAAATATTCCAAACACCAAAGGAACTCATTCTTACTAAAGCAGGCACCATTACCCACGAAAGTGGTAATAGTAGCAAACCTAACTTTAAAGCTAGGTTTTTATAATTGAAACCTAGTTTCCTATAATTGATTTGATCCAAAATATTCATTGATTTTACTTTGTTGAATAGCATCCACAAGAATAGTTAAACCAAATATGCTTAGTCCAACCGTCACTATTACAAAAGAGTCAGATTCTTTCAAAATTTTCGCTAGGTCTTCGCTGACTCTGTATTCGTGATAAAGATGGTAAAGACCGCAGGTAATTACGGTAAAAACCAACCACTTCCAAAAGTCATATTTCTGCGACTGTAATAGGACGTTCATTGATTCTATCTGTTTGTATTGAACGTATATATTATATAGTCCGCAAGTTAAGATGGTAAAAATAATATCCATAATAATGCTTCGAACTAGTTCTGGCCTATTCATTTTTTCCACCTTTAATTATTTACGTTTCTTCTTTAACTAAAAAGTCCCCGGCCAAACCTACTTTTGAAGGCAACTTCTTTTGCATTACTTGAGACAACCAGTGGTTGGTTTCGATTAACCGATTTAAATTTAATCCTGTCTTTACACCCATTTTTTCAAACATATATACGACATCTTCGGTAGATACGTTTCCGGCAGCACCTGGAGCAAAGGGACATCCACCTAAGCCGCCTATACTTGAATCAAAAGTATTCACACCCAGTTGGTAAGCATGAAAAATATTTATCAATGCCGTACCCCGCGTATCATGAAAATGACCAGCTATTTTTGACAACGGAATCTTTTTTGCCTTTAGTTTTTTTACTAACGAATCAATCTGTGTCGGGACGGCAACGCCAATTGTGTCGCCAACGGAAACTTCGTAACAACCTAACTTTAATAATCGACCAACCAATTGGACCACTTTGTTCATGTCAACCGAACCTTCATACGGGCAACCAAAACAGGTCGATAAGTAACCACGTATTTTAATTTTTTTCTTTTTGGCAATTTTAACAATAGCTTCAAATCGTTTAAAACTTTCTTCGATCGAACAATTAATATTTTTCTGATTAAAAGATTCGGTAGCCGCCGTAAATAGTGCGATTTCTTTGATCGGAAATTCAGAAGCTAATTCCATTCCCTTTTCATTGGGAATTAATACGGACTCATGAATGCCAGAATAACTTTTAACCCCATAAAAATGTCTAAGCAGTTCGGCAGAATCTTTCATTTGAGGAACACGGTCCGGTCTAACAAAGGCGCCTAGTTCTAACCGAATCAC